>CAYSMD010000005.1:27828-35533 GCA_964432055.1 uncultured Candidatus Saccharibacteria bacterium | reverse complement strand
GCCAAAGGCTATACTGGAAGGAGCAAGGGAGGTGCGCATGACAATGCCAATAGACCTCGTATTGGTCCGACATGGTCAATCCGAGCAAAATAAAGCCTTGAAGGCAGCTAGAGATGGAGATAAGGCATTTATCACTAAAGACTTTTTGCGAACTCCACCCTCTCAGTTCCGATTGAGTGCTCTAGGTCGAGAGCAGGCTCAAATTACTGGTGAATGGCTGCGAGATCAGGGGCTTGGGTTTTTTGATAGGCGCTATGTCTCAGACTATGCTCGTGCGAAGGAGACGGCTGCATATTTGGCGCTTGATGGGCCCAACTGGTATGTTGAGCCGACCCTACGCGAGCGGGAATGGGGTGCTTTAGATGGGTTGAGCTGGGAGGATCGAGAAGAGAAGATGATCCACGAGGCTCAGGTGAAGGATACAGACCCATTTTATTGGATTCCGCCGAATGGTGAGTCTATTGCCCAGATGACCGTGCGTCTACGCGGTCTCTTTGACACCTTGCATCGTGAATGCAGTGATAAGCGCGTGATTGTTGTGTGTCACGGTGAAGTGATGTGGGGCGTACGTTTTATGCTGGAGAGAATGTCGACGGCCAAGTGGATGGAACTGGAGCGCTCGAAGGATCCGGGGGTAAAGATCTACAATTGCCAGGTGCTCCATTACACCAGGCGAAACCCAGAAACAGGCGAGCTCTCCGCACATTTTGACTGGATGCGCTCGGAATGTCCTCAGCAGCCCGAAAACAACGGCCCTGGTTGGCAGGAGATTCGGCGTGAGACGTTCTCGAATGAAGAGCTATTGTCGCAGTCGCAGAACGCGCCACAGCTTTTCGAGTAGACTGGCAGTGCATTTTATTGTGATTAATACATCGTTGATATAAGCAAGATAGCGTGGTTGTCTAAGCTATATGCTGTTGTGACGTGTGTTATGTGTTCTAGGGTACGACACGGAGCGAGCTTTCCCGCGCCAAACTCCAGACCCCGTTTTTTGTTATCGCAGCCTGCATGATCCAGTCGCCAGTCGCCAAATTCGCCGATGTAATTTGGGAAAGGAGATTTGTGACTCCTGGCTCCATAGATTCCGCTAGAATTACGACTTGGTTGGTAGTGGTGTTGATAGCTCGAAGGCGACAGGTGGTGCCGAGCTCGGTGCTACGACAGGCTGAGTTCATGCTGTCGGTAACGAAGGTCGAGGGGCTTGAGAGTTGCGAGCGAATGATGACTCCCGTGGCAAGTGGTTTGCCAGTTGGGGTAGGTAAGGAGATGAGACTGAGAGCACCGAGTAAGTTGAGCTGTCCATAGCCGTAACTTGTTGTGAAATTCGCACCACTCATTGATGGCAGCTTGGTTGCGGAAGCGGTAAGTGCATTACTCACCTGAGCCGGAGTGAGGCTTGGGTTCTGAGAGAGCAGTAAGCCGGCAGCCCCCGCTACAAGTGGACTGGAGAATGATGTGCCTGCTAGCCCACAGCTGTAGCCATTAGTTGGTGAGAGTGGCATCCAGAGACTTGAACACACATTGGAGCCAGGCGCGACTAGGTCGAGTTGTGTGCCGACACTGGAGAAGCTTGCTCGCACGTCACTTGATGTTGTAGCTCCTACAGCGATAACACCAGGATAACGAGCAGGGTACGAAAGACAGTTGCAGCCATCATTCCCAGCTGCTGCGACTATCGTAACTCCATGATCAAGGGCATAGGTCACCTGTTCGGCCACAACTGGGTCATCGACGGCTGCCCCTAAGCTCATATTGATAACCTTTGCGCCGTTATCAACGGCATAGCGTATTCCGAGAGCCACGGTAAGAGTGTTGCCGCTACCAGTATCGTCGAGCGCTTGTATCGGCAGTATTCGCGTGTTCCAGCTCACGCCGGCACCATTGAGCCCGTTGTTGGCTTGCCCCGCAGCAAGGCTGGCGACGATTGTGGCATGGTCGGCTCCAGGATCGTTAGGCGCGGTCTTGCCGGCGCTTACGTCATTCACATCGCTTGTGAAATCCCATCCCAGATAGTTGTCGACGTATCCGTCACCATCATCATCGATATTATTACAACGCTTATCTAAGGCAAGCGATCGACTTGTGCAGTTTGGAGCCGCCCCCTCACTGCTAGTTGTGCCAGTTTCATCGGCATTGTAGGCCCATTGGCTTGAGAGATCTTGATGGTTGAGCCCAAAACCGCCATCGATTACGGCGATCACAGTGCTCGGTAGACCAGTCTGATGATTCCAGGCGAGCGGAGCGTTGATTTTTGAAAAGTGCCACTGTCCGCTGGCTTGGGGATCGGTTGGAGTTAAGAGTGCTTGATACGTTTGATTCTGATACAGTGTTGTGCCATCTGTTGGCAGGATATTTTTTACAGTGATCTGATACGCCTGCAGACGAGGAATAGCTATAAGATCTGTCTCTGACAGGTTATTCGTTCCGAGAAAGGTTTGTTTTGCGGCTGCTGACGAGAATCGTAGGATGGTGGTGTCGGCATCGTTCATGGTGTCGTCACTCGTATTGGCCTGAAGTAGAGCTTGGTTGGTCAGGGTGCTCGTAGAATCATTGCTATCGGTTGGCTGTGTGGGCAGGCCAGCTGATTGATTACCAGGAGGAGTGGTTGTTCCTTGTGACGAAGGCGTCTCCTGAGGTGGTGTATTCGGGTTGAGCGTGAGCGGAGTCGTTGAGTGGGGCGCACCGACCAACACCATAGCAATGAGTCCAGCGATAATGACGGCTATGAGCGAGTTGCGCCGCCGGCTGGTGTGGTGCGAGAACTGCCTCAGTATGACACGCTCTGATGCCCATATGCTCGTGTGTTTACGGTGTGTTGGAGTAAATTTCATATCTAACCCTTTGCTCCAGCGGGGAATAATGGTGTATGCATTGCAGTCTTGGTGCGGCTTGTGTGGTTGCCGTGATTGGCGACCTCGACACTTGGAAGCTGATAAATAACGCTCGTACCCTTATTCTCTCGTGATATAAGGGTCATCTTGCCGCCATATTGCTCAACGAGTACTTTATTGAGGTACAGATTGAGGCCTATGCCCTCGTAATCGAATTTGAGTACATCTGTAGCTCGTGAGAATGGTGTCATGAGCTGAGCGAGTTTGGCTTTTGGTATACCAATCCCAGTATCATCTATCGAGAGAATAATGCCAGCTTTTGTTATATGGGTCGAAACGTTCACGCTACCGTTTGGACGGTTGAACTTAATCGCATTCTCAACGGTCGAATAGATGAGTTGCTCAAGAGCAGCCTGTGAGAGAGGGAGTACTAACCCAACCGGCACGGTATTTTTGATGGTGAGTTTTTTCTCTGTGACTTGAGCTTTGTAGGTCTGGCTCGCGGCATCCACGAGTGGTGCAACAGATAGAGGCGCAGGGAAAGCTTCAAGAGGCTTTGAGAACTCGATAAGGGCATGGAACTTCGCGAGTACTGCACCTAGCATGGCGAGTCCGTTATTAAACGGTTTTTGCACAGGTGAGGTCTTCGGGATGAGCGTGCCGTAGTGCTGGATGAAGCCAAGGTCTGCATTGAGGCCGTCGTAGCTCTTAGTGATAAACTCAACCCGCCTTGAGAGTAGATCAGTCTCCAGAGTGAGCTGGTGCTTGAGAGCTGAGTGACTCAATTGGTTGCGACGATAAGATCGATACGCGACGAAGATCCCTGCGCAAGCCATGGTGAAGGCTAGTAACTGTCCAAACAGCATGATGCCAGATAATGCATACCTATCGGTCTGCGTGAAGAGCAGGTTTGCGATGAAGAGTGCAGTGAGTGTGAGGATAATCGGCATGATGACATGAAGATTTCGGACAATTACGCCGGCCTTGAGCTTGGAGAGCTCGAGTCGACTCTCGGCAACATGCTTGGTAGAAGTCTGGGAATCGCTCACCATTGCTCGGACATCGTGAGCAAGATTATCGATCGCCAGCTTGAGTTTCGCCGAATTTTCAGGTGTAAGTGCTTTAAGTGATGTAATGAGCTCAACAGAACTTTGTAGGATATTGACCGGGGTATTGAGGTAGTGACTAGTCAAGGCGACAAAGTTACGATTTGCTTCTTGGGTAGCTTGATACCGTGAGAGTAACGCATTTACGCGGGCTACGTTGCGGTATTCAACCCAGGCTTGGCGGGCATAGAAGAGCGCCGTTGCGATGAGGACGAAGATAAGCAGGAATGGAATTACTCTGGCGGTGTCTTCAGGCATCATGCGCAAGGCCTTGGTCCATGCCTCGGGTAGGAAGCCAGAAAGCCAGTTTGAAGCTGCGGGAGTCGGGGCTTTTCGTGCAGAAGGCGCAAAACCATTGCCAGAGTCTTCATTTGGCAGTGGAATGAGTGTTCCTGGTAGAAACGGAAGGGATGGAATAATCGGTCTCGTGATTGTCCCGGGCCCGGTCGGCGTAGTTGTGGTGCCACCACCAGGAGTTTCGCCTCCATCTGGGTTGAGTGGACTGAGTGTATCGCATGAGCGCAGACTCGTGCTGCGAGGTTGGTCGAGCGATGGATAGGCGAGTGTTTGGGCTCGCCAAATATTCGTGAAGTCCCACGTGTTCAGCGGGGGATTACAGGTGTTGTTTATGAAATAGTCCGGCTGGGCATTAGCTACATTTACCCCGGCACAGTCTCCAGCATTGGTTGAGGTATTGGGCTGCAAGTCCGTAAGATCATCAGTCAGCCGTATGCCGTAAAGGCTGCTGTAAAAAGCAGCCACACAAGTTTGCGTAGAAGTTAGGGCATTGTCATAGTAATTGTTACTAAGAATGGAGCTTGCAAGGTCTCCCTGCATAACCCCGATCAATCCACCTTTACCAGTACCAACTTGCAATAACGCGACATTGCCCGAAATGGAGCCGTTAGCAAACGTGTTGCTAATACTGATCGCGCTTTCCGTAATGGGAGCTCCGTCTCCTTCTCCTGCGTCTGCGACAATGCCGACTAGACCACCAGCGATACTGTCTTTCGATGAGTTGTCGCTAAAGCTTAAGTTGGTTGATGCATATGATGCATTGATTGCACCTGAGTTGCGATAAAAGCCGCCCACGTACCCGGCAGTTGTATAGCCCGCAAGTCCACCAGCAAGCAGATTAAAGTCGGGGTTTCCACTCATCGATATCGATCCATCGGCATAGCTGTTTGTGATAGTTGAATTTTGTGAGATGCCAACAAGCCCACCTGATATGATGCCGAATGATTCTGTCGGGGTGTCATCGGTATAGCTTGGCGAGATGCCGACAGAGATACTGCTATCCGCCCAAGACTCTTCGAGATCGGACAATAGCATCAGACCTACGATGCTTCCAAATGTTCTTGTGAGACCAAGCGGCGCATTGATCTGTGAGGAGGCATTAATCGTACCGGTAAACGAAAGGTTAGAGAGTCTGCTATCTAGCGAGTTTGCCAGGATGCCACCGGTCGCAAATGAAGCGGGAGCCAGCATTTCAGCATTTTCTAGATGAAGGTCGCGAATGCTGCCGCCTACGGCAAAACTTATCAACCCACCGCCAGCGTAGTTGATGTTGTACTGATAAAGGTTGGTAATTTTGTGATTTTGTCCGTTGATATTACCGCTAAACATTTCGAAGTCTTGGTCATAGCCGTAGATTGGAAGGAACCCAACGGTAGGAATAATATTATTTGTATCATTAATCAGGGTTTCCCATTCCCACGTGGTGGTTTCTGAGCAATCAATATCATTGGCGATGGTGTAGTTTCCCTCAAGATCACCTGGGGCTAGGGTGAGGGGATCAATCGCAATTGCTTGAAGCTGACGGCAGTTTGTTATTGAGTAGTTTTGTTGGGGTAATGTGCTAAGCGTTAGGGTATTTGACCAAGAGCCATATTGCCCACCCGTATAATCGGCTCGTACTCGAAAATCGTATACCGTGTTTGGAGTGAGGGGGTACACTACCTTGCCGTTTGTGGTTGTATCGCTGAACACAGGAACCTCACCCCATTCACTGCTCGACGACTCTTTGTACTCAACTTGATAATAGGAAATTGCCAGTATTTCGGTCCAGCTTAAGGTGGCTCTTGTAGCACTAGCTGTTCCAGAGAGCACTGGAATCTCGTCGGTAAAGGTAGTGGCGGTTATGGATGCTTCGGGTCCAGTACCGTTTACGTTGACTGCGAATACGCGGAAATCATATTGAATTCCAGATGTCAGGCCTTCTATGAGTGTATTTGTAGTGGTTGATACAACATTTGGATAGGGTGTCCAGTTTGAGTCGGAACTGAGCTTATATTCAACTAGATAGTCAGTAATTGGGCTGCCGCCGGTGCTGGTTGGTGCCTCCCAGGTCAGGTAGGCACTGGTAATTCCAGGTGCGACATAGAAGTTTTGTGGCGCTGAAGGGATATTTGTACAAGTTGAGGTGGTGAAGGTGTTATCGTCACCATATTCCGTCGCGCTAGCCGTGCTGGCATATGCACGGAAGTGGTATGTAGTCGAGCATGTGAGGCTATTGATTGTCTTGCTAATCGGCTCGGCGAATTTTTTGATTCTATTGCTATTGAACTCCGAAACATAGACTTCATCATTATTGTCTATGGAGATCCCCGCCGTATCAGTTAGGATAGCCTCTCCGGTGCCGTTTTGACCGAATTGATCGAGATAGGAGCCTGTGCTATCAAAGACTTGAATTCGATTGTCGGCAGAGTCTTGTGTGTAGACTCTATCGGCTGAATCAGTGGCGAGTCTGGATAGGTATGAGAACTCACCGTTGCCACTCCCGGTAGTACCCCAGCTTAGGAGATAGCTACCGGTGCTAGTGAATTTTTGGACTCTATTTAGGCTCGGGTCACCAACATATACATCGCCACTCGAGTCGACCGCAAGACCAAAGGCAGTATCGAACTGACCGTTGCCGTTGCCAGTAGACCCCCATTGGAGTAGATAGTTACCATCGCTATCGAACTTCTGCACGCGATCGGCATTTATATCTGATACGTAGACGGTATTATCGGTTTTATCAATAGCTATTCCGCGAGGGCCGACGGTTTGGAACTGACCGTTGCCGCCACCAGGCGAGCCCCACTGCAAGAGGTAGTTACCATCACTATCGAACTTCTGCACGCGTTGGTTGTATGAGTCGACAGAGTAGATATTGTCATTGCTGTCTATCGCGATATCGCGCAAGGTGATAAATTCAAGGTTGCCTGTTCCGTATGAGCCCCATTCGAGGATGTAATTTCCTTGAGCATCAAACTTCTGTATTCGTTGGTTCCATGGATCGGCAATGTAGATGTTATTGAGAGAGTCGATGGCTATATTGCCTGGAGAACTAAACTCGCCGGGTCCAATGCCTGAAGCGCCGAACGCAAAGCTCAAGTCAGGACTCGCATCTGTTGAATCGATAGTAGAAGAACCGTAGTTTGTATCCAGGCCAAACTCGAAGCCCTTTTCAATTACATCTCGAGGCGACGTGATACCTCGCAGCGAGGCAGCGCTCTCGGTAACCGCACTGGCTGATTGAGTCTTCACCTCGGGTAGTAGTTGTGCGCAGGCTGATGTTGTGAATGTTGCATCATTTCCGTATCGTGTGCCAGCTAGATTGGTAGCGAATGCTCGGTAGTGATAGGTGGTCCCACAGGTCAGACCAGTCAGATTTGCTGAGATGGCTCCAGTGAAGGTTTGAACGCGGTTGTTTAACGTGTCGGCTACGACAATCGTGCCATTCGGCCGTATGAAAGTGCCGCGTGGGTAGAGGAGCTGACCATC
>CAYSMD010000005.1:19471-27728 GCA_964432055.1 uncultured Candidatus Saccharibacteria bacterium | reverse complement strand
TTGCCGCTATTATCAAACTTCTGCACGCGATTATTACCGGTGTCCGTGACGACTATAGTGCCGGCGGTTAATACGATGATATCGAGAGGAGTGTTTAGCTGTCCATTGCCCGAGCCGTAGCTGCCGAATTTACTGATAAAGTTACCGTTGCTATCAAACTTCTGCACGTTCGGAGTAGGAGACGGTCCACCGTCATTACCGCCATCTACTACATACACATTGCCCGCGCTATCTAGATCGATTGCTGTTGGGCTTCTAAACTGTCCATTGCCCGAGCCAGACGAGCCCCACTGGAGTAGGTAGTTGCCGTTTGGATCGAATTTTTGGATACGATCGTTATTATTATCAACTACATAGGTGTTGCCCGCTGCATCGACCGTAACGTCATGGGAGGAGAGCATTTGACCATTGCCAGATCCACTTGTGCCAAATTTAGTTTTATATCCATAGCTGAGTGCGGATGAATCAGTGATGGATTGCCCGTAGCTCGCACTAGTACCCCATTGGAAACCTCGGCCCGTGATGCCTGCAGGTGTGGTATCTCCAGACAGCGAGGCCGATGTTTCAGTTATACCCCAGGCTGCATCAGTATTAACCAATGGGGCAGATAGTGCATCGTTAGTGGTGGCAGCGCTAACTGTGGCCGACCAGCCGCTTTGCCCGTATGCGTTGACGGCGGCTACCCTAAAGTCATAGCTCGTATTCCTTGTGAGTCCGGTAACGGCTTGGCTTAGGTTTCCGGCGCTAATTGACGAGCCATAGCTAGTCCAGCTCCCGCCAACGAGAGTTTCGCGGTATTCTAGTAGATATTCGGTCACCGGAGAGCCCCCATTGCTCAGCGGCGCCGCCCAGTACGCAGTGATAGAGTCTGGTGAATCGCCGATTGCCGTTAGGTTGTAAGGTGCATACGGGGCTATTGGGCTAAGGTTGTCAAAGGCAGTTGCAGTGTAGGTGGTCGGGGCGCTTTGGCCGGCGACATTGACTGCCTTTAGACGGAAGTCGTAATCTGTGTTTGATGTAAGTCCTGTGATTGTGAAGTTATCAGTTCCTGAAAGAGGAGGGTGACTTACGGTCGTCCAGCTGCCTGAGCTCGTCGGCTTATACTCAATTACATAATCAGTAATGGTACTACCACCATTATCTTGTTGGAGTAACCATCTGAGCTGCAGGCTATCGTTTGCAACCCAGTCGCCGAAGAGTGTCGGTGGTGCGCCAGGAACGCCGGAGGCCCGCAGAGTAGGGTAGTTGTTGGCATTTTGCTGCCAGTAGCCATTGAAGTCCCAATTGGTGAATGGAGGGTTGCTGTTATTGCCCTGGAAGTGGCTTCGGCTATTGATGCGTGTGCCAAACAGGGAGTCTGAGGCGCAGCCAGTGCCATTGTAGAAAGAGTTTTGTATGTTAGCTGTTGGGCTTGAGTTCGAGAGGGTACCAATAAGCCCGCTACAAGGGATATATTGGTCACTCGATGTGAGGTCGCTGAATGAATCGGTGATAAAGCTACCTGGAGCACCTGGGTTTTGAGGATCATCATAGTCACTTAAGCTTGAAATCAGGCCACTAGCTTGATCCCAGCTGGGTGCGTTTTCGAGCTGCCCAGCACTATATACTCGTTTCAAATCTGTATTCCTGGCCCGACCGATGAGGCCGCCGCAAGCTCCAAACACCATCGTGCAATCAAGAGAGCCAGTAGCATAGCTGTCCTGCAATGGTGATTCGTATCCTGATGCCCCCCACATCTCGCCAGCGATCAGGCCTTTATAGTGATATGAACTCTGATTATTTTGCGTTCCTGGTAGAATGGCTCCAGTGAATACAAGTCGCTCAAGGCTACCGTTAGTATTTGCTGGGATGCCATTTTGGGATCCTGCATACCTGAAGTAGCTCATAGTGTCGCTTGAATTAGCGGTTCCGATTAGGCCACCGGCTTTCAGGCCTCCGATGATAGTTTGGCTACTAGATACGTTCTGAACAATGCTGTAGTTCACGTCGACGGCAAGTCCTGCGGCAACGTGTCGTATGAAGAAATTTCTTGGTTCATTGACATCTGTGTTGATCGAGCCACCGACAAGTCGGAGATTCACAACAATACCATTTTGGATGCTAATAAATAGCCCAGCTGAAGCCGTATTGACCTCTGTCCAAGTTACTGTGGAAGGGTACGCCGATACGATCACTGTGCTCGATGTATCCACAGTCAGGTTATTGATAGCATGATTGCGTCCATCCAATGTGCCCCTGAAGGCATTAACCGATCCGGATGGCTTGCCATTAACCTTATATGAACCGATAGGTATGAAGCCACGATTATCATTGAGTGAGCTGCTACCTGAACAGTCAATATCGTTGACTAGAACATAGTGCGCGGTAAGGTCATTGTTAATTTGTTGAAGCTCCTCACAGGTTGTAATTTCATATGCTTGAGTCGCGCTACCGACACCATTTCCCGTGAAGTTTGGTTGAGTGCTAGTGATTAGTGTCGCAGACCATGTACTCTGGCCGATTGGCGAGATTGCAGCTATGCGCACTTCATAGTTTGTATTAGGCTCAAGCCCAGACAAAATATGGTGGGGATTCGGGGCTATTGATTCGTAGTAATTATCGATGTTCGATGTGTCGGGTCGAGTGGCGGTAATCCAAGTAGGATCACCTTGTTTGCGATATTCAACAGCGTATTGGTGTACATAGTTGATATCATTTGATGTAAGCAATACATCGCTATTTCCATCATTCACAGGTGGTTTCCAGGCTAGCGAGATAGATGATTGTGAGTGTGCGGAGGATATTAGTTCGGAAATCCCATCTGGTGCAGTGAATTCTGTCTGCGGGCGGTGGGTTGGTGGTCCACCAACGTTTGTTTGCCAAATGTTTGTGAAGTCCCAGTACAGATTCCCATATGGCGGGCTAGAGGCGGTCCCGTAGAAGGAGCTTAGGGCGGTGTAATTACTGCAGGCTGTATAGGTGCCGTCTGAAGAACAGGCGTTTTGACCGCTCACTTGACGGTAATAGTACGTACTCGAGGAGGCATAGAAGACCGATCCGTCTCGTCTGCCTAGAATACCTCCTGAGCCAGCTGTCATGCTGGACAGGCTAATGTTGTCGTGCAGGTGTACGGTGTTAGTCTCGCTTTGTGCGCTCTGGATCCGCCCGACGATACCACCAACATCTTTGGCGACATTACCCAGGCTATCGGTTATGGAGCCTGCTGAATAGTTCCCTTGGAGTATACCGCCAGACATTACTCCAACAATGCCACCTGCTTGACTGCCGGCATCAGCCAGGGTGATATTGGCATTTGCATAGGATGATTTTATATAGCGAGCGTAGGCAGTTTTGCCGTAAAATTTTCCGACGATACCCCCTGCAATATTGCCACTCGTTATTGAGCCTTGGTAGCTGGAGTTAATAATTTTGCCCTTGTTGAGGAAGTCGATCGGGAGGTTGTAGTACCCAATAAGCCCCCCTGCCGTGTTATCGCTAATCTGACCGGAGCCTACTGATTCAGTAGTTGTTTTCGATACAACACTGCCATTTGTAACTTTTACATTCTCGATGAGTGCATTTGAAGCTTTACCCGCAATGGTACCCGTATTACCATTGCCTCCAGTAATATTTGCGCCGTCGATCAGTACGTTGCGAATTTTTTTATTATAATCTAGGTTTCCACCTGTTCCAGGGTGGCCAAGCGTACCAAATATCCCGACTGGAGTAGTAGCTGAGGGGCGATTAATCGTGAGGTTTGAAATCGTGAAGTTATAGCCCTCTAGACTCCCAGTGAAAGGATTTGCCTCGCTTCCAATGGGTTCAAAGCCTTGACCGGCGTTCCATCCAGAAGAACCACTGCAGTTTATATCACTTATCAGGGCATAGTGCGCGGTGGGATTGTCAGCCATCTCTTGAAGCTGGCTGCAGTCACTAATTTTATATGGACTATATACGGTGCCTAGGCCTGATCCGGAGTAGGCCTTACCGCCTTTTTTGTCATTGTAGAAGCCAGCATAGGCGAACGTTACAGCAGTTATCAGAAGTGCAAGCAGCAATACAGAGGCGGTAATATACTTGCGATGAGATATGTTACGACTATTCGAAATACGATTTTCTTTTACAAGAAATTTTTGAAAGCCAATCTTTGGATGGCTAGTATTCTTGGATTCTGTATTCTTGCTTGTATTCGTGTTGGGCACTTTATTTTTTCACCAGCTTTCCTACAATTATAAATAGAAGTAAGCTAAGGCACAAGAGGTTTACTTCGAGAAGAAATTGACCAGTTTAGTTGGGAGCACTAGGTCTTTGCTCGCTGAACTTCAACTCAAGGCTGTGGTAACGCAGATTCATGGACGCTTATTTAGTGTATTGATTACATCAAATAGCATTTTAAATTATTTTGATCTGAATAATATATGTATTATTGTAATGGATACATCATAATTTTGGTAATGCGCTAGCGTCTATCTTGTGTTCATACAAAGACGTTGGATGCCTAAAAGCAAGCAAGCAAGCAAGCAAGCAAGCAAGCAAGCAAGCAAGGCCTCCAATTGAGTGGTGGCTTGCGGACGCCGGTTTTCTTTATGCGCGTACGCTTCAGCGAAAGGGGCGTACTTTTGTGATGATCGCTTTTGTGTCATTATTGAAAAATTTTTGGTGCCGCATTTTTTTGAGTGGCGAGTGACGAGTGACGAGTAAAGTCTTTTTGCCAAAAAAATGCTGAGAGAATCGATTTTATAAATATACATGAATACGCGAATATTTCGGAGTTTCCATATTTTGCGTCTTAGGATTCTATATATCAGCCACTACGCACTTCGCTTTTTTTACATTTGCCCTATGTCGCACAATTCATATAGTCAATAATATGCGTGCGTTGTGAGTCCGCTATGCCGGTAGCGTGTAATGTACGTGTTTGAATTTTCGCAAAAGAAATCGCGCGGTGATCACTATGCTAAATCGCTTGCTTGCACATACGTAGTAGTTTGCGCTGCACTACGCCAAATAATTATGTTTATGCAAAACCTGCTTTAATTATCAATTGCCCGGATTCTACGCTCAGTCCAGCCGAGAGACAAGGGTCTGAAATTGTAACGGATACTTTGCTATTGGCATTAAGACCTGTGCGGCAAGCGATGGGTGAGAATAGGTTTTTGCTCAATAAAAAAACCAGGTTAGGGGGTTGTGGGGACCGTCCTAACCTGGAGAGAAAGCTTGTGTGTTTGTTTTTGAGTAATATATGTGTGCAGCAGCACTACATAGATAATACGGCTTACGCTTACCCCTTGTCAACAAAAAATCCCAAAGAAATTTGGGTTTTTTGAGTTGGTGGTAAGTGAGGACGATTAGCTGTCTTGGCTTTGGCTAACGAATGATTCGTTTGAGCTGGCGTCTACATTGAGCTGAGGCTCGTATTCGCCATGGCGCGCGAGTGAGACATTGTGAGTCAGCTGAGTGTATATTGTTTGGGCTTTTGAGATGTTCTCAGGTTTCCCGGCCCAGGCCTTCATGGCAGGATCCTGGACTGCTCTCGAATACGAGAAGGTAATTGGCCACGGCTGTTCGCCCTGGGCGCCAATGGCCTGGAGGTTGTCTCGGGCCTGTTCTGGTGTTTGGCCACCCGATAAAAATACCACGCCAGCCATTTCAGCGGGGATAGCTTCGTTGAGGACTGCTAAGGTGTGCTCAGCGACATCCTTAGGAGAAGAGGCCTCTCCGGATTGTTTTCCGGCTAGGACCATGCTGGTCTTGAGGATACAGCCGGATAGGTCTACTCGGTACGCTTTGAGCATCTGCACAAGGAGCTGTAGTGCGGCGCTGGTTGCTGCATGGGCTCTCTCCAGGCCTTGAGGGCCATCATAGAGGATCTCTGGCTCAACGATTGGCACAATGCCATGGCTTTGGCACAGGCTCGCGTAACGAGCCATGGTGTGCAGGTTCGCGTGCAAGGCGGCTTGGGAGGGCTGTTTCTCATTCACGGTAAAGGCGGCCCGCCACTTGGCAAACCTGGCTCCAAGCTTGTAATACTCACTCAGCCGGTCACCCAGGCCATCAAGACCTTCAGTAATGGTTTCGCCGTCGAAATTGTCGAGTGGTACCAGGCCCTTATCCACCTTAATGCCAGGTATGATTCCTTGAGTCTCGAGGTATTGAGGGAATGGTGTGCCGTCATCTGTAGATTGGCGAATCGTTTCGTCGTAAAAGATAACTCCGGAGAGGTATGCTTCAATCCCTGGCGTTGTGATGAGCATCTGTCGATATTGTCGTCGAGTTTCGTCAGTGCAGGGGATACCAAGAGTTTGGAAGCGTACACTCGCGCTTTTCGTGCTTTCATCAGCAGCCAAGAGGCCCTTATGCGGTGCTAAGAGCTTACTAACGGTTGCGTGAAGTTCATTCATGATTGAGGGTCCTTAAGATAGTTAGGATGCTTATATGGTTACTATCTTAAAGAATCCCTATACGGACTGTCAAACCTCTTATGCAAAAAATACATAATAGTTATGCTAAAGCACAGATTCTATGTAGTTTTTCTACTTTTTACTTCAAGAGATGCATCTTTTTGCATAGCACGTTTCTTTGCTACCTGTCGCTTGTCATAGCGTTTTCTTCCCCGGGCAGAGGCAATCTCGATTTTGATGAGGCCACGCTCCAGTCCTACCGCCAGGGGCACTACGGCAAGTCCGGCACTGCGCTTAGCAGTCTGAAGGATTTCAATCTCCTTGCTGTGTAATAGCAGCTTTCGAGACTGTGTTGGTGTGTAGTCGGTGAGCCCAGAGGCAAAACGATAGGCTCGAACGTGGGCATTTACCAGATATGCCTCGTCATTTTGAAAGTGCACAAAGCTACCCTTCAGGCTGATGCCCCCGGACTTGATGCTTTTGACCTCTTGCCCCGAGAGAACGATGCCAGCTACAAAGCGGTCGATAATTTCATAGTCGTACCAGGCGCGTCGATTTTTCGCAATGATTTTCATATGGACATTATACCTGGTTATTAGGTGTCGACAGAGATATAATGGAAAAGATATGCAGAAGTTATTCCACGAAATCGTTGAGGTCCTAGAGGCGGCAGTACATTCTTTAGGGGAAGTATCGTTAGCGGAAGGTCAGGTGAGTAAGTCAGTGTCTTTTTGTGATCCTCAGTTTGGAGATTTGGCTACGAACATTGCTTTGCAGTTGGCTGCTCCACTTAAGTCGAACCCCAGGGAGTTAGCCCTGAGTTTGGCTGCAAAACTAGAAGAATCGGCCAGCATTACGAGCTGCAAGGTGGCTGGCCCCGGATTTGTGAATATTCGCTTGAGCGAAGACTATTACAAGCGGCTCCGATCGGCTGCAACCGAGAGTTATTGCGAATCTACCATAGGTGGTGGTAAAAAAGTAAATGTTGAGTTCATTAGTGCAAACCCTACCGGCCCACTGGTCTTGGTGAATGCCTGGGGCGGTTATTATGGCGACATCCTCGCATCGGTATTTGCTTCTCAGGGTTATGACGTCGCTCGAGAGTACTATCTTAATGATGGTGGCAATCAGATAGCTCAGCTGGGCCGCGCCGTTCAGCAGGCTGCTGGGAAAAAGTTTACAGAAGAGGAGGCTGCGGAGCTGTATCGCGGTGAGTACGTCGATAAGCTTGCAGTTGAAATTCAAACAGAATTTGGATCCGTTCATAATCTCCAGGAGGCACAGCCACTTGAGGTAGGAGATAAAGCTAAGGCTATTATTCTTGAGACTATGATTCGTCCTACTCTCAAGCGTCTCGGTATTCATCATGACCTTATTTACCCAGAGTCGACGCTCGATAACCAGAGTACACTCGAGAGGATACGTGAAAAGGGGGCTCTCAAAGAGACTGATGGCGCACTATGGCTTGATGGCGCAAAGGTTGACTTAGATAAGGATGAAGTACTGGTGCGTTCCACCGACGGACAGGAGACCTACTTCCTGAAAGATATCTCCTATCAGCTGACTAAGCTTGAAGCTCGTGGGTTTGATCGTGCGATTACCATTGTCGGGCCAGATCATCATGGTCAAGAGAAGCGTCTGGTAGCCGCGCTAGATCTATTAGGAGCGCCCGGCTTTGTACCCCTTTGGACGCAAACTGTCCGGCTTATCAAGGATGGCGGTGAGTTTAAGATGAGTAAACGGAAGGGTAACTATATCGAGTTGAATGATTTTCTCGATAGTGTTCCTTCTGATACGGCACGGTTTTTCTTTGCTATGCGCGATACCAACACTCACTTCGATCTCGATCTCAATCTGGTTCAGGCGCAAAATAAGCA
>CAYSMD010000005.1:0-19371 GCA_964432055.1 uncultured Candidatus Saccharibacteria bacterium | reverse complement strand
ACGTCTCGGATTGCTTATCTGATTGAGCGAAAGCAAGCTCGCCCAGAAGAAATCTTGGCCCTTACATTCACTGAGAAAGCAGCTGTCGAGATGGAGGAGCGAGTCGATCAGCTTTTACCGTACGGATATGTCGAAACCCACATCAAGACATTCCACGCACTCGGCTACGAGATTCTCCAAGAACATGGCTTCGAGATCGGCTTGCCGCCAGCTCTCAAGGTGATCTCTACTTTGCAACAGCATGTGCTACTCAGTGACACACTTGAGCAGATGGCGGACCTTCAGTTCTTTCGCCCGGGCCACAATCCTGCGCAATTTCGTGCGATCCTGCTCAGCTATTTCTCTCGCCTTAAGGATGATGGCATGTCGCCCGATGAACTCGATGTTGCGTTGAGTGAGCTAGAGTCTGCACATGAAGTCAAGCTAGAGGATGAAGAGATCGCGCGGTATTTGGAAGTTGCCCGGATTTACCGCGCATATCAAGAGAGGCTAGTGGCCGGAGGGTATTTAGACTACGGCGATCAGTTACTCTACGTATATGAATTGTTGCAGAAAAAACATCACGTGAGACGAAGCTACCAGGATCAGTACAGGTATATCCTTGTAGATGAGTTCCAAGACACGAACCGGCTGCAGGCGAAAATTGTTGGCTTATTGCTTGGTGATCAGCAAAATCTCATGGTTGTTGGGGATGACGATCAGTCGATTTATCGTTTTCGTGGTGCTGAGCTATCGAATATGCTCGATTTCTCAGCTACTTACCCAAAAACCCACTATTTTGCTCTGACTGAAAATTATCGATCTACACAGCACATTGTGGACGTTGCCTATACATTAATTCAGCACAATAACCCAGACCGCCTCGAAGTACAAACCGGCTTGAGTAAGAAGCTTCATGCGCAGCGTCGCGGAAAGAAACCTCGAGTTCTGCAGTTTAGTAATCAGCACGAGGAACTACACTTTCTCTCGACGGACATTCAAGAGCGCTTGGCGCGCGATCCTGCCCCTACAATTGGCGTGCTCTGTCGAAATAATAATCAATCAAACGAGCTTATCGCATATTTTCAGCATCTTGGTATCCCGGTGGCCACTCAGGCCAACAAGAACTTGCTGCATGTGCCAGCCGTGCGACAATGTATAGATTTTGTGCGCGTTCTACATGATGAGCATGACTCCGGTGCCCTCTATCGCTATCTGGCAGGACCGAAGGTCGCGGCTGCACCCGCAAACCTTATGCGTCTCGGGGCGTTGGCGCAGCGCAGTCGATCAAGCCTCGCTGACGTTATTCGGGAGGATGAGCAGTCGCACGTAGAGCGGAATGCTTTACTGTCGCTTGTAGCCTATCGAGAGATTGCCAACAAGAACACGATAGGTGAAATATTGTATCGATTCGTTACGAGTGATGGATATTTAGATGATCTGGTAAAAGGTTCGGTCACATCGTCCGAGTCGGCACGAACCGTGCAGCAGTTAGCGGCATTCTTCTCAATTGTGAAGGATTTTGAGGCCGTTGAGCAGCATCGCGATAGCTATCATTTCTGGCAGTACATTCAAGACATGTATGCCACAGATGTACTAGAGGAAGTTGATCTGCTTGAGCCGGGCGAAGGCGTTCATGTGCTCACTGCTCATCGCTCGAAGGGTCTAGAGTTTGATGAGGTGTATTTGTACGACTGGACTGATGGCAGTTTTCCGGCAGGCCGTCGATCTGAGCCGCTGAAGCTGCCTCGGGAGTTTGGTCAGAGTACTGTGGATGCCGGCAGGGTGCACGAAGCCGAAGAGCGAAGACTGGCGTATGTTGCTATGACGCGAGCTCGCGAGCGGCTACTCGTTACTGTGTCGACTGATCATGGTGGTAAGCGGCCACGCCGCCCATCGCGGTTTCTTTTAGAGGCACTGGGACGCGACATTACAGTAGAAGCTGTGCCGACATCAATACAGCTACCAGCGGTCCTAACCCGTTTTGGACCGAAACAGGGTGCGCAAACGGAGCTACCAGCCTTTCCGGAACAGGAAGGTTGGCTGACGCTTACTCCGAATCAAGTCGCCGACTACTTGGCTGATCCAGCGCGCTTTTATGTGCGGCATATCCTTCACTTTCCAGGTCCGGCCAGTCATCAGATGATCTATGGAATCGGTATCCATGCGGCGCTTGAATACTTCTATAGAGAAAGGTTCGCTGGTCGAGTTCCAGTACTTGAGCAGATGCATGAGATATTTTTGGCGAGCTGGCGGAGCGAAGGTTTTGTGTCGCTGCGTCATGAAGAAGAGCGTCGCAGACAGGGTTTGGTGAGTCTGCAGAGATATTTTCAGCGTTTTATCGGGGAAGCTGAAGTCGTGAAGGCGGTGGAGTCAGAGTTTGTGCTCGAGATACCTGAGCAGAAAGTCCGGTTGCGAGGTAGGTATGACCTTGTTGTAGAAAATATTTCGAAAGGCGGAGTAGATATTCGCGACTTCAAGACGAGTAATGTCGCAAACGAGAAGGTTGCTCAGGATAAGGTGAGAGACTCGATCCAGATGGGTATATATGCATTAGCGTGGGATGAGCTAAACGTAGATAAAACTACATCGATAAGCTTGTATTTCACAGAGTCAGATATGCTCGCGACTCGAGCGAAGATAGATCATGCTCGCACGCTGAAAAAAATCGCAGAAGTTAGTGACGGTATACGCGCGAAAAGCTATCCAAGGCGAGGGAACTTTACGGACCTCGAGACGGAAGACCTCGGAGTATGAGCTATCGTGATCAGGAGTGGCTCGAAAGTCTCTTGGCGGATATCTGGTATCGGCACTTTCTGGATGTTCCACAGAACAATGATGTCCGAATTATTTGGGCAAAACGAGCTAAGTGGCGCTTGGGTTCAATCGGGTTCGATCGAAATGATGGTCATACAACAATTATTAGGGTCAATCGGCTCTTTCAAGACTTGGAGGTACCAGAGTATGTCATTCGTGCAACAGTAGTTCACGAAATGACGCACTATGCTCATGGTTTTGGTTCTCCGCATGAGCGTCGACAGAAGCATCCACATAGCGGGGGTGTAATTCGCAAGGAGTTTGCCGAGCGGGGGCTCGTAGATCTTTACTTCCAGCAGAAGCGTTGGCTGAAGGAGCATTGGCTCCTAATTCTCAAGAAGTATCGAATGATATGAATGCGCAAGCGATAGCGTTTTCGGGTTGTATACGGTAAACTATCTCTATGGAAGCAGTCATTATCATCTTGCTCGCAGCAGTTCTCATTGGCCTTGTGTGTGTTGTGGTGTTGGTGCTGCGACGGCCCACTAAGCCGGCTGGCCAAGAGGCTGAATATGCTCAGCTGCTTAAGCAGGATCTTCAGGGCTTACAGCAGCTCCTAGCCCAGACTCAGGGCGCTATGCAGGAGCGCATCGATCGAAACAACGCCTCAGTGCAGGCAAGTGTGCACCAGCAAATGAAGCAATCTTCCGATATTATTCGAGAAGTTACTGAACGACTGACTAAGCTTGATGAGACGAACCGCCGTGTTGTGGATATTACTTCAGAACTGAAGACACTACAGAATGTTCTTCAGAACCCAAAGCAACGAGGGGTGCTGGGTGAGTATTATTTAGCGCAGGTTTTGGAGAACGTCTTACCTCCAACGCAGTATAAATTACAATATGGATTCAAAAATGGCGATATTGTTGATGCCGTTGTTATGCTCGATAAAGGCAAGATGCTACCTGTAGATTCGAAGTTTAGCCTCGAGAACTACAATCGACTCGTTGAAAGTAAGGATATCGAGGGGCGCGATGCACTGGTTCGCCAATTCAAGCAAGATTTGAAAAATAGAATTGATGAGACTGCAAAATATATCCGTCCAAGTGAGGGTACAATGGATTTTGCCTTTATGTTCATACCATCTGAAGCGATATACTATGACCTCTTAGTGAATAAAGTTGGTACGGCGAATACCACAGCTCGAGATTTAATTGAGTATGCATTTCGCGACAAGCACGTCATCATTGTGTCGCCAACCTCTTTTATGGCTTACTTGCAGACCGTTATGCAGGGACTGAGATCACTCCAGATCGAAGAGCAGGCGCGGGAAATACAGCAACGTGTCGGCATGCTAGCACGTCACCTAAAAAGCTACGACACGTTTATGCAGAAGATGGGTAATTCCCTTGGCACCACTGTTGGGCACTACAACACAGCCTATAAAGAGTTCAAGAAGGTAGATAAGGATGTCGTCAAGATAGCGCAAACAGATGCGGTAATTGAGCCCCTCCTGGTTGATAAGCCCAGCGCAGACGATTAGACTACAAGTATGACTACTCGGCGTAAGCGAATTCTTTCAGGCATCAAGCCAACTGGGGATGTGCATCTAGGTGGCTATCTTGGGGCGATGCGTCAATGGCCGCAATTCCAAGCAGATGACTCAGAAGTCTTTTACTTCATCGCCGACCTTCACGCCTTAAATCAGCGCCCTTCTGCCAGTGAGATGCGCGATCGCTCTCTCGATCTAGTAGCTTGGTTGCTGGCGCTTGGTATAGATCCTGAGCGCAATCATATTTACGTACAGTCACAAGTTCCTCAGCACAGTGAGCTTTCGTGGATCTTTAACAACTTCGCCACGATGGGCGAGCTCTCGCGTATGACGCAGTATAAGGATAAAGCCCAGAAGACGGGGGTAGAGGGCCAGATTGTTGCTCTGTTTAACTACCCAGTGCTCATGGCGGCTGATATCTTGCTCTATGACGCCGATCTCATCCCGGTTGGCGACGATCAAACCCAGCATGTGGAATTAACGCGCGACATCGCTAAGCGCTTCAATGGAATCTATGGAGATGTGTTTCGCTTACCAGACTTTGTGAATCCCACCGTATCTGCACGAGTGATGATGCTAGATGACCCGAAGAGTAAAATGAGCAAAAGCGAAGGTGGTGATGGCTGCGTCTATATGCTTGATGATGAAGCGCTTATTCGCCGCAAGTTTGCTCGCGCAGTAACTGATTCTCACGCGACAATTCGATATGACAAGAGGGAGCAGCCAGGTGTCGCCAATCTTATTGAGATCGCCGCCGCGATACAAGGTGCCCTCCCGGCTGACATCGTGGCCGAGCTATCTAGTAAGGGGTATGGTGAGCTCAAGAATTTCGTTGCTGACACCGTTATAGGAGAGGTCTTACCCTTACAAGAGGCATTTCGCACTTATCGAGCCGATGAATCGCACCTGAAGCAAGTTATTGAGCAGGGTAGGGCTGCAGTGAGTGACGTGGCAGAAGCAAAGCTGCGAGAAGTAAAGACAATCCTTGGGTTGTTGTAATAATTACTCATATTTTTTCAGAGTAAACCCGCATAAAAATCTAGAAAAGTATTGACAAAGCATAAGCTCTTTGCTAAACTAGAGTCAATCTAGTTCATTTAAAACCAAAAACAAAAACCAAGCTCAATTCCCGCATGATGACCCCCGTTACCGCTTGGACTTTCCAAAAGCGGTTTTCTTGTCATCTTTTTACAGAAGAGTAGGGTAACTCCGACCTGTAGACACCCCCCTTGTCTCGGGTCGGGCTTCCCCTACTGTTCTAGGGTGCCACTTCCGAGAGTGGCGCACCATTCCCGACAGATAGATCCTCACCTCATAGAGTTATATAGGACTATTTTGAAGTCACACAGAGTTTCGGATATCACATTCTCAGCAGCGATGCAGAGAGAAAGATGATACCCACACCAAACCCTGAAAAGGCTCCATACAGACCCTTATGACACTACGTACGCCAGGAATACAAACCTGACAGACGAAGATCTGACTAGACGAATGGTAGGGATCCGAAGTAGTGCAAGACAACTAAACAATCGCACCTTATCTCGGTACAACAACTACTTCACCAGCTTGGTAATCTAGGCGAAAGCTTAGAAGACCCCTTCCGGGGCAGCACGTGCCACTTGAAACTTTCTCGTAGGGCAGATGTGACTGCCCCGTAACCACTTACTTATTTTTGAACCACCCGTTTGTCTGGGTGGTTTTTTCGTATTTCAAGCCTCGTACATTTCGATAGTTATGTAAAACTGTGCGAACGACCTCGAAAAATAATTGAAAACAAAAGTAGTGCACGTAAAGAACAAATATACAGTTCGTTTATATATTGAATTGACACATAATAAATTATGTATTCAATAGATTAAAATTTGTGTACAAGTGGCTAACATTTCAAAAACAGGAGATAATATGAGGTATTGTGCGTAACGAACAGTACTCTCAGTTAGGACTCTATCTTTCGGCCACAATTTTTGCTTTGGTCGTGTCATTGTCTATGGTGACATTTCTGTTGTTTGCTGTCTCACCGCGTGATATTGGCAGCGTAGGTGTGACGGTGTGGTTTATTGCGCTGTTTGTTTTGCTAGCCAGCCTCGTGACTCTAACCAGATTTGCATTCAAGCGCCGGCATCACCCGGAATTGCAGGAGAGGATCGTGTTGTTTCGAAAGTCAGTGCGCTTAGGGCTCGTTATTGGCCTATTTGGAACGATTGCGCTAGGGATGCAAAGCTTGCGGATGTTAAGTGTGACAGATATACTGCTCTTTCTGATGACTGTTGGTATAATTGAGTTATATTTTCGAACAAAACGGCGATGAAAATGAATATGAAAGAAGCTCTAGCCGCGCTTACACAGCGGTACCCACAACGTATTAGCTCTGCACTCACACCTGCAGGGCTGCAGCTTGTTCGTTCAGAGTTAATTGGCAAGCAAGGGGCGATCACTGAGCTTTTTGCTGCATTAAAGCATGTTTCTGGTGACGAACGAGGCGTCATCGGTGCTGAAATTAACGCACTTAAGCAGGCGATAGAGAAAGCTCTTTCGCAGAGAGAGAGGGAATTGGTCGCGGAAGGTGATGCGGCACTATCATCACTTGATCTTTCGTTGCCGCTACCCACATCTGGGCTGGTCGGTCATGGTCATCCCACCCAGATCGTTTTAGAACAGGTGTATGATATTTTTTTGCGTCTCGGCTTCGCGATTGTCGATAGTAATGAAATCGAAAATGATTGGTATAACTTCGAGGCGCTCAACATGCCACCATCGCATCCAGCCCGCGATATGCAGGATACATTCTATCTAGAAAGCGATGGAAAAGTGGCGCCGCTGTTACCGCGCACGCATACTTCAGCAGCACAGATACGCTTCATGGAGTCCAACGAGCCGCCATTTAAAATAATTGTTCCAGGGAAAGTTTATCGGAACGAGGACGAAGATCGCACGCACTCGTGGTCGTTCTATCAGGTCGAGGGCTTGGTTGTGGGCGAGGGGGTCAGTATGGCTGACCTCAAGGGGACGTTGCTGCACGCGATGCAGGGTTTGCTTGGTGATGGCGTGCGAATCCGCTTCCGACCAAGCTATTTTCCTTACACTGAGCCTTCAGTAGAGGCAGATGTATGGTATCAGGATGAGTGGCTGGAAATACTGGGTGCTGGAATGGTGCACCCGCGAGTACTGGCTGCCGGCGGAATTGATCCCTCAAAATACTCAGGGTTTGCCTTTGGTTTTGGTTGTGACCGGCTTACTATGCCGCGCTATGAGCTGAAGGACTTGCGCCGTCTGTGGCGCCCCAACTTACTTGTGAGTGAGCAGTTATGAAGATTGCTGTTGCTACCCTTAATCGCTATCTGAAAAAGTCACTCACGAGCGACCAGATCGTTGCGGCGCTGAATCGTACCGAAATTGAGGTCGAGGAAGTGATTCATTCCGACAGGCTCGACCCAAAGATTATTCTCGTAAAGACCGTAGAAGTTGAGCCACACCCGGAGGCGGATCGCTTGAGGCTGGTCACAGTCTCTACTGGCAAGCAGAAGATTCGCGTAGTTTGTGGAGCTCCAAATGTTACGGTTGGCCAACGAGTCGCTTTGGTGCAGCCCGGATCGGTACTGCCAGACGGTACAGAAATTCATGAAGCCAAGCTACGTGGCGTTGTAAGTTATGGCATGCTGGCGAGCGGTAAGGAATTAGGAGTCTCTGACGATCATTCTGGTATCCTAGTTTTTGAGGAAGATACTCATCCGCTTAGTACATCATTGTGCGACATCGTTTTTTCGGGTGATGTCCTGGACATTAAGACCCCTGCAAATCGCTGGGATTTTCAAAGTGGGGTAGGGATAGCCCGCGAAATTGCGCTCTATGCTGATGCTGGAGCAGGGCAGGGGTTGGTGGAGCCTGACGTCAGTGAGTATACATATAAAAACATTGAAAAAGTAAATGTCAAGGTTAGGGGAGAGAACCAGAGGTTTGTGTCTGCGCGTCTCACAGTAAGGAATGATGTAAAAAGTCCGCAATGGCTTGTGGATAACTTAGAGGCAAATGGTTTTGTTGCGCACAATCCTGTGGTCGATATTACAAACTTCGTCATGCTTGAAACCGGTCAGCCAAGCCATGCGTACGACGCCACCAAGCTCAGTGGCCCACTCACCGTCCGCTTTGCTAAGCAGGGTGAAAAAATTACCACACTTGATGAGCTTGAGCGTAGTCTGAGCGCAGAAGACTTAGTGGTTGCTGATACTTCAGGCGCAATTGGTATTGCTGGCATTATGGGCGGCGCATCTACTCAGATTGAGGTAACTACAACGGAAATTATCCTCGAGGCCGCACATTGGGATAAGAGCTTGGTGAGGAAGTCGGCTCAACGACATGGCTTGAGAACTGAGGCATCGGCTCGGTTTGAGCGCGGTCTCCCACTCCCCTTGTCAAAAAATGCTTTTGGCCGATTGCTTGATTTGCTCGTGGAAATTTGTGATGCAAAACTTGTCGATGGGCCAAACGATCAACTCTATGGCTGGCCTTGGCAGCAATTTTTGGGCGTTCGTATTCGGCAAGCAGAAAAATTCTTAGGGATTACCATACCGGAAAAGCTGGCTGTGAATGGGCTGCGCAAGCTAGGTTTTGGGGTTGAGCACTTCTCTCTCTCGAAAGAGCTGAAGCAGCATCTGGGTAAGCCATACAAATGGGGGGCAAATTTTCGTGAAGATGGAGAGTCGGCATTTGATTGTTCGTATCTTGTAGATCGAGTGTATTCGAAGCTCGGTATTTTTGTTGGCCATACTGCGCTTGGTCAATTCCATACCGGTCGGAGTGTCGAGATTTCTGAACTCAAACCAGGGGATGTATTGTTTATTGAGGGTCTGATAAAGAAATCCGTAACGGATCATTACTATTTGATGGATATAGATGGAACCAAGCGTAAGCACGTACTCGAGAAGCCAGAAAAGGTTGGTCACAACGGGATTTACCTTGGCAATGGGCAGGTATTGCAGGCTGCGCAGTATGAATATCGTCAGGGATCCTGGGTGCCGCGTGATCAGCAGGGTGTCATCGTCTCCCCTGTTGAAGAATTTATCGAAAATCCTGGTTATCTGGGCGCGCGCCGCTATATTGAAAGCTTTAATCATATTCTGGCAGTAGAAGTCCCCTGGTGGCGCATGGATGTGCGGCTCGAAGTCGATATGTATGAAGAGCTAGCAAAGATTGTTGGGTACGACTCGATGCCAGAGACTCTGCCCGATATCCCACCTATGCCGGCCGCTTCTCAGTCGAGTTTGCTCGAGCAAATGCGTTGGCGCAGCAAACTGATTGCTATGGGGGGTACAGAAGTCGCTACCTATAGCTTTATCTCTGAAGTATCGGCAGCTTTGGCGCATCAGAATGTAGATACGCTGCCTCGCGTTGCGAATCCTCGATCACCAGAGCAATTGTTTTTGCGCTCGGCAATCCTCCCGAGCCATCTCGAGCTATGGCAAAAGAATGCTTCTTATCGGAAGCGGATGCTGATTTTTGAATTTGCGCGCGTATTTTCTGGAGCTGTTAAAACCGGCATTCAGCCGAAAGAATCATGGCAGTTAGCTATGAGTTCGAATGGTCAGCATGGGATTGAGCTGATCCAGGGCTTTCTCCTGCGTTTACTTGAGCAGATGCATGTTAATTATCGGGTTGAATCACCAGCTCATGATGATCGGTTTGTGAGTCAGCGATCAGCGCGCATTCTCACTTCTGATGGTCAGGTATTAGGTGTATTCGGCCAGATCGTAAGCTCAATTTCTACTGGCGCCGATCTGGTGCAACCATTCAGTTATGCGGAACTCGATTTTGAGGCTTTGCTCGCTGCTCGCAAATCAGATGCTTTAGAGTTCATTCCAGACTATCAGCTGGTCGTCAGGGATATGAGCTTGGAACTATCGGCCGATGTGACCTGGCAGATGCTCAAAGATGTCTTGGCTACATCTGATTCAGTGCTATCGTATGAATATCTTGACCAGTATCAGGATGAGGCTCTGCAGAAGAAATCACGCAAGTCGATCACGTTACGCATTCGTATCGACGGGGGTCCTCGTCCAGACGGCGATAAGATGCAGAAAACTGTGATGGATTTGGTAGCTAAAATCAACAGCGCTTATCCAGAAGCCAAGACGGAAATTCGTTAATCACTCGGGAAAACAGCCGGATTTCTGTCTCTTGCTCGGGTAAATATATGGTATGATACAGGTGATCATAAGCATAAGCAGAGTCACGTACTGCTCTGAGCAATCTAATCATCTTTATCCATACGAATGACACAAACCCGTAAGCAACAATTGATGAGTGCCAAGCACTGGTTCTTAGTTTTGGCGCCGCTCATTGTGATACTGCTGCTCAATGCCTGGGCGGCGGCATTTCTTGAAGGGGTCATATATCCACGCGTTGAGGTAAACGGCGAAAACGTTTCGGGCTTAACGCGCCAACAAGCGGTTTCGCTACTGCAGTCAAAGCCCCTTGGCCAGACCGTCAAGATAAAGGTGGCTGGTAAGGAGTTTGTTGCGACGCATGAGCAAGTAGGTGCTAGGTATGATATTCCGGCTACGGTGGAGCTCGCCTATCAGGTTGGTCGTGATCAGAATATAGCCTTGGCTGGACTTGTGATGTCGCAACTGAAGTCTACTGATATTGGCTTTGCACATGAGGTTGATTACGCGCGTCTGAGTAAGTTTACAGATACGGTTGTCGAGTCGATTGGTCAACCGGCCAAGAACGCAGCGGTCGTTGTGACTGCGGGTGAAGTTACAGTATCTGAGGATGCGCCTGGGATTGGGCTGAATCGCTCAACTATCACCCGACTCTTGACGGAATCGATGTCTGCCGCACAAGATGCTCAGTTTGAGCTAGAGCCTGAATCTGTAGATGCGCCCATTCAAGTCGAAGAGGTTTCGACGGTGAAGACTCAGGTTGAGCAGCTGCTCAAGCGACAGATTGTGCTCACATATGCAGGGCGTGAATATCGTCCGGCGCCTACGAATATTGGCTACTGGCTGAAGACTATACCTGATGATGAACTGAACCCACAGCGCTTAGTGGTTCGTGTTGATGAGCAGCAAATCAAGGGCTATGTGCAGTCGATCGCGAATGACATCAATCAGAATCCTGTGAATAAGAAAGTGGTGGTGAAAAACGGAGTTTCATCGGTCGATCGTGAGGGCAAAGACGGACTGGCGCTTGATCAAGAGGCCGCAACTCGAGCGATTCGAGAGGCGATGGAGCGAGAGAGTGGCTCCCCTGCCAGCATTGCCTTAGTTACTAATCCAATTCCGTTTAAGACCGATACCGTGCGAACGACCAGCTTAGATGCCGCGAAGTACATCGAAGTGAATATTAGCCGCCAATATCTATGGGCTTACGAGAATGGTCAGGTCGTACATTCGGCGCCGATTACGACTGGAGCAGCTGGGGCAGGGTTTCCGACGGTTACTGGGCTGTTCGCAATCTATTATAAAGCTAGAAATACCTATCTGAATGGCCGGCCGTACGGCTATAACTATAACGTGTTTGTACAGTACTGGATGCCTTTCTACTCGGGCTACGGCCTTCATGATGCGAGTTGGCGTTCAGCGTTCGGAGGTCAGGATTACTACTACGGCGGATCTCATGGCTGCGTGAACCTGCCGTTTGGCACAGCAGCGTTTATTTACAACTGGGCTGAGGTTGGTACGCCAGTTTGGGTTCATCAGTAGTGATGCGCTCACGATGGTGGGCGTGCACTATCTGTGAACAGGCATTATAATCATAAGCACTATGGATACGTCTGCGAATAAGAAACCTGTTTCTCCGAATGATGTTCCGGTGCAAGCCCAGGTGATCAGTAATCCTTTTCCAGATCAGCCGACGGAGCAGCCGTCCGAGGTTACTACTCAGGCTGGCAGTGCAGGATCGCTACCTGACGGCGCTGGTGACGGTGATCTGATCGAGAAAAGTTGGGTCGATGCGACTGATGCTATCGTGAAGCAGTATATTGATGACCCGTATGCTTTGCAGCAAAAGCAGGCCGAACTCAGTCGTGATTATCTGAAAAAGCGGTTCGGCTTGAATGTAGGTACTTCATAATGTCACTAGGAATTATCCTGGCAGCCATCTTTGGCTTAGTGTTTGTGTTGGTGCTGGTTGGTGCAGCTTTTTGGTACCTGCATCGAGCACAGCATGCCAAGGATATTGAGCGTAGCATCAAAATGGTACCCCTACTGGTGCAGCTGCCACCTGCTGAGGAAGAAGCCAGCCAGCGTGATGAACGCGAGCGCATTAAGGAGAATATTACACGAGCGGAGGGGATATTTACTCTGCTTTCCGGTATTAAGACAAGTCGCTTTCTCTATTCGCAGCGACACATCGCTTTCGAACTTGTCGCTCAGGGGGAGAGGATCTATTTTTACGTGGGGGTGCCGGCTGCTCTGGTGAGCTCAGTTGAGAAGGCGCTGGTCGCAGGGTATCCAACAGTTCAAATCAAGCAGGTGACAGAACATAATATATTCTCTGAGTCCGGTAAGATAGGTACGGTCGCCGGTGGTGAGCTCTCGCTAACCCAGAAGAGTATGTATCCAGTGCAGACCTATAAGACACTAGATTTTGACCCAATGAGTGGGATTTTGTCATCACTTTCTCGCTTGAAGGCTGGTGAGGGGGCTGCAGTGCAGATTATGATTCGTCCTGCACCAAGTAAGTGGTCTAAAAATTCTCGTAATTATGCAAAAGGGCTCCTGAACCCACAGCGCGCGAAGGCGAACGACCCGATGAATATCGCGTCACAAATCGCTCGAGCGCCTTTTGGCACACCTGATTGGCAGGCGAAGGAGCAGATGAATGATCCGACTAAGCAGGCCGATACGATTGACCAGAAGCAAGCCCAGTCGATTGAAGAAAAAGCCAGTGAGCCAGCCTTTCAGACGCTCATTCGCTTCGTGACGAGTTCGGATGATCTGGCGAAGAGTCGAATGATCGTGCAGGATCTCGTGAACGGCTTTGCGCAATTTAACCAACCTGGCAGCAATGGTTTTGAGTTTCACGAAGCGCGAACCCCGAGGGATTTGGCCCGCGATTTTATTTTTCGGACATTCCCGCGCAATCATAAAGATATGATATTGAATACCACCGAGCTTGCCACAGTCTTTCACCTGCCGGATGCCGCGAGCGAACTCGCTACCCCGCTCGAGCGTAAGGGTCGCAAGGAAGTATCGGCGCCAGCTGATCTGCCAGAAAAAGGCATCGTCATTGGCTCGAACTTCTTCCAGGGAAAGGAAAAGATTGTCCGACTTTCTGACGAAGATCGCAAGCGCCACATGTATATCATTGGGCAGACCGGTACTGGTAAGTCGGTAACTTTGCGTGACCTGATTGTGCAAGACATGGCGCTCGGAAAAGGCCTATGTGTGATTGACCCGCACGGCGAACTCGCCGATGAAGTTTTGGCGTGTGTGCCCCGGAATCGTATTGATGACGTGATTTACTTTAATCCAGCTGACCTGGCAGTACCACTTGGCCTCAATATTATGGAATTTGATCCAGCTCATCCAGAGCAAAAAGACTTTATTATTCAAGAAGTCATCAATATGCTCTACAAGCTCTATGATCCGGATAAGCAGGGAATTATTGGGCCACGCTTCGAGCACTGGTTCCGTATGGCAGCCCTCACGATCATGTCTGATCCTCAAGGAGCGACTTTCCTCGAGGTGCCAAAGCCATTTGTTGATGATGAATACTTGAAAGAAAAGTTCAAATTTGTGACTGACACCACCGTCCAAGATTTTTGGATTAATGAGATGGGCCAAACTTCTGATTATCACAAGAGTGAGATGCTCGGTTGGTTTGTTTCGAAATGGGGAGCTTTCCAATCAAATGAAGTGATGCGAAATATTATCGGCCAACACAAGAGCGCCTTTAACTTCCCAGAGATCATGGACGAGAGCAAAATCCTCATTGTGAATCTTTCAAAGGGACAGACGGGGACTGAAAACTCACGTCTGCTTGGTATGATCTTTGTTATCAAGATCTTGGCGGCAGCCCTTGGTCGATCTGGTCGGGCAAAGAATGAGATGCCGCAGTTTAGTCTCTACGTCGATGAGTTTCAGAACTTTTCAACCGACAGTTTTGCAACCATTCTTTCTGAAGCTCGAAAGTACAATTTGAGCTTGATTGTGGCAAACCAATTCATCGGGCAGTTATCCGAAGAGATTAAGGGTGCGGTGTTTGGTAACGTCGGTACGCTCATGACATTTCGCTGTGGTCCAGAAGATGCAGAATTCTTGGAGAAGCAGTTTGAGCCTAGCTTTGACCGTAATGATCTGGTGAACATCCCGAATCTTCAGGGCGCTATCAAGCTGATGGCTGGTGGCTTGCCAACCATACCATTCTCGGTGCACCCAGTGTTCCCACCAGTTGGGCAAGAGAATGCTGAGATGGCGATGCATTTAAGGGAATTGACGCGGCAGAAATTCGGTCGGCCGAAACCGGAGGTCGAAGCCGAGGTGCGCGCCCAACTGCACACGCGAGGTGAAGCGGGGGCTGAGAAGGCAGAAGCAGCGAAACCTGAGCCAGTCAAAGCATAGGTGGTTTACAGATGGGTTGCTCCTGCCGTACAATCAACACAAGTGAAAACACTAACAGAGGGTGAAAAAACATGTTGTTTCGTGACGTCGTAAGTAATGTGGCGCTAGGTCGCCAGAGCAAAGATGTCTTAGCCTTTTATATCAAACGGATTGGTCAGGAACAGGGCTCTCGAGTTGTCACTGCAGTTCTAGCGCTGCTCCTTGTTGGTTTCCAGGCCGTCACGGTAATTGCTCCACCTCAAGTTTCTGAGGCAAGTGCCGGATCAGGGAATGATATTCTCTATGGTGGCTTTCGGTCCAAAGACGATTTACTCAGGAAGTTCGACAGTAACCCTGAACTCCGGGCGATCTACACGCGAGTTGGGATTGGTCGTGATGAGATCGTTCGCTCCTTTGGCAGTCGAGTCAATTCGTCGTGGGATGTCTGGTCGATGGGACGAACCAGGCACGGTGAGCAGAATGTGGCACTGGATATCCCGGGTGCTCATACGGCCGTGTATCTGCGGCCACTCAGAGTATGGGGTACAAATAAGTGGTTCTCAGGCCTAGAAGGCAAGACTGCAGCAGGAAAGCAGTTTTGGATTCTGTATGATTGTGGTAACCCGGTATTTGCGGCTAATACCCCAGGCGAGAAAGTTCCACCGCCATCAACTCCGCCGCAGACTCCCCCACCAACTACCCCACCTCCGACAACACCCCCACCAACTACCCCACCGCCAACTCCAAAGCCAGCATCCTATAGCTGTGTAAGCCTTGCGGCATATCCTGACCCAACCAATACTGAAAAAAATCCTCCACTCAAGGTGACTTTCCAGGGGCAGGCAAAAGTTGAGAACACAACACTGAAGTCATATATCTTCGAGTTTGGTGATGGTGAAACGACAAAATCGACTGGTCCTCAAGTGACGCACACGTATTCGAAGCCCGGGACATATCGAGCGCGTTTGCGGATCGAAACAGCAGCTGGTACGACAGGCTACGCCACGGCGTGCGAGCAGAAGCTCGTGGTTGATAGTGCCGAAATGGTGTATTTGAAGCAGGCAGTGAATCTGACTGTGAAGGATAGCGATGGGAAGCCTACTCAGGCTGCCGGCACCACTGTTGCAGCTGGCAATGAGATTCGTTACACGATTTCGGCCCAAAATACTGGTACTGGGATTGTGCAGGGATTCGTATTTGAGGAGTCGATTGGCGATATTCTCGAGTATGCCGATGTCATAGATCTCGGCGGCGGGAAGCTCGTTGAGCGCCAGATCCCTGGCCAGGAGAAGCTCGTCGAGAAGCTGTTAGTATGGGATCCAATTGATATTGCTGGTGGCAAGAAGGTGGCAAAGCAGTTCGTCGTAAAAGTGAAGAGCCCAATTCCAACCACTCCAACTGGCGCGAGTGACAAGAATTCCTTTGACCTAAAGATGGAGAATATTTTCTACGGTAGCCGGATTGAGATCAAGCTACCTCCACCGCCAGTTAAACAAGTTGAGACTGTCACGCAAACCTTGCCTCAGACAGGTGCAGGTTTTGCTACCACGGCCTTGGCGCTGTTTACGAGCGGTATGGTCTTTGTGCTGCTCCGCAATCGTCTGATCCGTCGTGAACTTGAAATTCTAGCTACCCAAGAAGGAGGCCGTCATGTCTGAGAAGCTCACCCCGAAACATGAACAAGGTGGCGACGGAGGCAAGGAGAAGCTGAAGCTTTCAGCAGAACAGAAAGCCGAAAAATCAGAGTTGAAGACTGAGAACAAAGCTGAGCGCGAAGCTAAGATAGAGCACACGAAAGAGAAAATCGAAAAATCACTCGATCGCCAGGCTCGCCCAGAAGCTCAACACGATACCAGTGAACGAGCGAAAGTCGAGAGTGATCAGCCTAAGCTCGTTGGACGTCGAGAGCGCGACATGGCTTTTCAGAAAGCTATGAAAGATGTACGCTCCCAGCTTTCACCCGCTCAGCGTAGTTTTTCGCGCTTGGCGCACGCGAAGCCCGTCGAAGTGGTGAGCGAATTCTTAGAGGAAACCGTCTACCGGCCAAGCTTTCTTTGGGGCGGTGTGATTGGTGGCTTACTCATTGGAGGCGGGCTTATGGCTGTGGCCTATTTGCAGGGCTACCGACTCTCAGGCACGGAGATAATCTTTGGTCTATTTGCTGGTGGAATCGTCGGGATTCTCGTAGAGTTTCTGTTCCGTGGCCGCCGCCGTAGTCAGTAAGACTTGCCCGCAGACCTGATTATCACCTATAATAGATGCTAATGAACGATATGAACTTACTGGAGGGGTTGGTCTAGGTATGGCACAAGCCCCGGCCGAATATAGTGCAGAACAGATTCAAGTCCTTGAGGGCTTGGAGCCGGTTCGTAAGCGCCCAGGTATGTATATTGGTGGAACCGGTATTGAGGGTCTCCACCATCTGGTGTGGGAGCTGGTTAATAACTCGATCGACGAAGCCCTAGCTGGTGCGGCGGATCACGTTGAGGTTGCACTCGAGCCTGAGGGCTGGGTACGCGTTTCTGATAACGGCCGTGGTATCCCAGTAGATAAGCATAAGACGACCGGTAAGTCTGCTCTCGAAACCGTGCTGACTGTATTGCATGCCGGTGGTAAGTTTGGTGGTGGTGGCTATAAGGTATCTGGTGGTCTGCATGGTGTAGGTGTATCAGTTGTGAACGCTCTTGCTACAGACTTAGTTGCAACTGTTATGAAAGACGGCAAAATTCACGAGCAGGTGTACAAGAATGGTGTCCCTGTGAGCGACATCAAAGTAATCGGTACGACGACTGAAACGGGCACCACGATTCGCTTTAAGGCAGACGACACAATTTTTGAATCGACTCAGTTTAATTACAATACAATTCTCGACTATTTGCGCCACCAGGCCTATCTCACGAAGGGCGTGCAGGTTCACCTCGAAGACGAAGTCGAAGGTAAGAGCTTTGGGTTTTACTTCGAGGGTGGTATTCGTTCGTATGTCGAGCACCTGAACAAGGGTAAAGAGGCGATCAATGAGCCGACGTTTTATGTTGAGAAGCAAAATGGCGATGTGTCAGTCGAGGTTGCGATCCAGTACTGCGATAGCTTTAATGAGCAGGTTAAGAGCTTTGCGAACAATATCTTCACCCCAGAAGGTGGCTCTCACCTGACAGGTTTTCGCACTGCCCTTACGCGTGTAGTGAATGACTATGCTCGCAAGAATGGCTTAATCAAAGAGAAGGATGAGAGTCTGACAGGTGACGACGTTCGTGAGGGTCTTACGGCAATTGTTTCGATTAAACTCCCAGAGCCACAGTTTGAAGGTCAGACCAAGGCAAAACTGGGTAATCCAGAAGTGCGCGGCATCGTAGACCAGGTTCTCTCGGAGTATCTCGCATATTACCTCGAAGAAAATCCAGCAGAAGCCAAGAAAATTATCGGCAAGGCATCGCTTTCGGCGCGCGCTCGACTGGCAGCCCGTGCGGCCCGTGATACCGTAATCCGCAAGGGTGCGCTCGAGGGTATGACACTACCAGGTAAGTTGGCAGACTGTAGCTCAAAAGACATGACAAAATCAGAGCTGTTCATTGTAGAGGGAGATTCGGCTGGTGGAACCGCGAAGCAGGGTCGAAACCGTGAGTTTCAGGCGATTCTGCCATTGAGGGGCAAGATCTTGAATGTTGAGCGAGCCCGTCTGGATAAGATGTTGTCGAGCAATGAAGTGAAAAACCTTATTATCGCTCTCGGCACCGGCATTGCCGACAACTTCGAAATTGAGAAGCTCCGATATAATCGAATCATTATTGCTACCGATGCTGACGTCGACGGTGCGCACATTCGTACGCTACTGCTCACGTTCTTTTTCCGACATATGCCGCAAGTTGTTGAGGGCGGGCACATATATATTGCTCAACCGCCTCTGTATAAGATTTCCGTTGGGCGCGAGAAACATTATGCCTATAATGATGCTGAACGCGACTCGATTTTAGCGGAGCTTGAAGAGAAGCATAAGGCTAAGGCGGGCGCAAAGGGTAAGACGAAAGCAGCGGCGGTTGAAGAATCAGAAACTGCAGAAGAACAGGCTGATGTCGAAACGGCTGCTGATTTGGCCGAACTTGCAAGTTCTCAAAATTCTACGGCTGAAGTTGGCGAGGTATCAACCCAGGAGGTTGTAGAGGCCACGGGTGTAAAAATTCCTGGCCTCACAATCCAGCGCTATAAGGGTCTTGGAGAAATGAATGCTGATCAGTTGCGTGATACCACTATGGACCCTGAGCATCGCGTGATGTTGCAGGTTACCGTTGAGGATGCTGAAAAAGCAGATACCATTTTTACCAAATTAATGGGTGATGAAGTGAGCTTGCGCAAGAATTTCATTCAAACCCATGCTAAGTCAGTAACGAATATCGATTTCTAGGATTATTATGGACGACAATACTACACCAGCCGAAAATATGAATAATGCCATCCAGCAAGGGGACTTAGGCGTAATCCGTCCGCAGTCAATCGAAGTCGAGATGGAGAAGAGCTATCTCGAGTACGCTATGTCGGTCATTGTTT
>CAYSMD010000004.1:34238-40933 GCA_964432055.1 uncultured Candidatus Saccharibacteria bacterium | reverse complement strand
CCATTACTGCCCTTATGGCGATCTTACTTGGAGTTGGTTCGGCACGGGCTGCTACATTTACGGTTGTGGCGGGTACTGATGCGCTCAATGAGAATGGGCAGTGTCAGCTCTCAGAAGCTATTGGCAACATCAATGATCAAGCTCAAACGAATGCGGATTGCGTAGCCGGAGATGGATCAAATGACACTATCCAGCTCCCAAACGGCACGATTACATTGTCGGCAGACCTTCCGGTAATTACGACCTCAATACGAGTTACTGGTCAAAGTACCGCTACCTCAGTGATTACTGGAGTGGGGCAGTATTCGATCTTTCAGCAGTTAACGACGGGAAGTGCCGAATATACGAATTTTACTCTGAGGGCTCATAAGGGCATCGGAGTGTTTATTTTAGATGCGAATACGATTATCGCGAGTAATCTAGAGCTGGATGGCACAGGATCAATCGTAGGCCCAATAAATGTGGATCCTAATACTTTTTTAGCGGGCGGCTTAGCGGGCGGTACGATTACTGCGCAGGCCAGCGTATCGGTTGATGTTCAGAATGTATACGTTCATGACTACGAAATAGATGATGCCATGATAGTAGCAGGTGTTGGTTTTCAGGCTCCTCTATCAAATATGGCCGTAAATCTCGATAACGTCACGGTGAAAAATATCTCTAACGCCGGTGTTGATTTTAGTGATCAAGTTATGGGCGTGTATTTATCCAGTGGCAATGGCTCTCCAGGAGGCACAATGACTGCCAGTGCATCAAACATAACGGTAGATGGTGTTGAGGCCCTCGGAGCTGGGCCGGCGAGTGGTCTGGCGGTGATAGGTGTACCAGGTGGTGGTACCGGGACTATGACCGCGAATATCCATAATGCAACGATTCGAGGTGTGAGAAGTTCGACCAATCAGCTTGACCTGTCTGGTGGTCTAGCGGTAATAGGGGGCGCCGAAACCGGCTCAAGCTCAACGATCGCACTCACAACACATAATGTAACGCTGGCAGATAACTTATACGATAACCAACCGCGCAATTGTCGCTACCAAAACTTGAACCCGGCCCTGGGCGAAACTGGCACTGTCAGTACGAGTTTCACAAGTGTTGGTGGCAACATCTCGGATGATGCCGCTTGTAGCGCAGATTTCTTTGATCAGACTTCAGACAGGAACAACCAAACAGCTCTCAAGAATTTTCTCGGTACCTTGGGGGATAACGGTGGCAGCGTGCCGACCATCCCACTCTTGCCTGGAGCTGTCGCCATTGATGGCGGGGTCTGCGATAACGCCCCGAGTGAAGATGCGCGGGGTATCACGCGGCCACAGGGGCGGACGTGTGACTCAGGAGCATTTGAGCTCGAGCAAGATACGATCGCATCTACCGCAGGCATCGCGACGGCCACGGGTGCCGCGAAGGCGTACATTGAGACCGCGCCAGGAGTGGCAGTCACTGAGTCGAGCCCCGTGGCGGTCACTGTAGCCGACGGATCAAACTCATATCCACTTGGGCTCGTCAGCTTTACGCTCGCTGTACCAACAGCTTCGACGCAGACAGTCAATGTGGATTTCGAGACAAATCTCGCCCTCGATTCAGTTACCGCCCGTAAGTTTAAGAGTGCCACGCAGGCGTATGCCGACATTCCAGGGATAACGCTGACGGAAGGAACCCGTAACAATAAACGGGTTGTGAGGGCAACGTATCAGATCACTGATGGTGGCGCACTGGATGCTGATGGGCAGGCCAATGGAGTGATCGTCGATCCGGTCGGTCTCGCACTCAAGCCGACGATTCCCCGTGTCGGCGGGATCTTACTAGGCATTGGTGGGCCACTCATGCTGACGATGGTCGCTTTAGCGAGCTACATCATCTTTGACTGGCGTCGTCACTTGAAGCCACTCATCGCGGAGGACCCGACGGTGCGCTACACGCTCTGGCATCACTTACGGGTGGTCTCGATACCACTCTTCCAGTACCGCTTCAGTGTGGTTGTGAGCCAACGTGATACGTAGCGCATGCTTGCAGCCGGCTTCAGGAGCGGGCATAATAGCGCTCAAGCTACAAATTATTGAGATTTCAGGAGGAGAGAACAGGTATGCCGCCAATTCAAATTAATCTTTGGGCTGTGATTGCCGCTACTGCGTTTGCGATGGTGGTCGGTACTGTCTGGTATTCAGAGTTGATTCTCGGGAAGCAGTGGGCCAGGCTGGTCGGTAAGAAAGCTACTGACATGCAAAAAGGTGCCGGACAAATGTATATGCTCACGGCTGCACTTTGGCTGCTGGTCAGCTACGTGTTGGCCCACTTCGTTCAGTACACGTATGCCGATGTGTGGTACGAGGGTGCAATTGCTGGCTTTTGGCTCTGGACGGGGTTTGTATTTGCGGTCGGCTTGATTCACGCGCTCTTTGAGGGTAAGTCGAAAGTCCTCTTCGCAATTAATGCTGGCTACACTCTGGCGGCACTTGTTGGAATGGGGATTATTCTTGTTGTATTACCAAGCTAGCAAACGCATTCGATGAGTTCACAACACGGCTTACCCACAGCAGAGTTTGTGCGCTTCCTGAAGAATCGGGAGCTTTCGGAATTCTACTTATCAATTTTTGCTAAAGGCTTAGCCCGAGGCAGCATACTTATCTTCGTTCCGATTTACCTGCTGCAACTTGGCTACTCGCTGCGGCAGGTCGCTCTGCTCTATATTGTGAACTTTATCATATTTCTTGTGATTAGCCCGGTGGGCATGTGGTGTAATTCGCGCTTTGGTATCAAGAAGACTATGGCGGCTGGCGATGTAATTCTCATCGGGTATTTGGCGGTAATTATTCTGCTCAGCCAGTTCCGAGAGCTCTTGTTCCTGTCGGCTATTCTGTATGGCTTTGCATCTGGCTTGTATTTCTCGGCTTACCACATTGAATTTACTCGCGCGAAAGACCGGAAACGGGAAGGTGAGGAGCTTTCGATCGGCAAAGTACTCATCATCGCTTCTCAGGCGCTCGCACCCCTCTTAGGGGCGGTGCTCATTACGCTTGGCTCATATCAGCTCAATTTTATTGTGGCGGCTGGCATCATCTTATTGTCTTTGGTCCCACTGTTTCGGTCAGCAGATTTTCGAACTAAGCCATTCGTGTTTAATTTGCGTCGTTTGCAGTCTGCAGATAGCAAGCGCAAAGCTGTCACGTATGCGGCGTTTGGTATATTGCAGCTGGGGAATGATATCTTCTGGCCGCTCTTTATTTATACGGTCTTGCGGAATGTTCTTGAGCTCGGCGCTCTGGTGTCGATTTCTACGGTGATCACTATCTTTGGTGTGCTTTGGTATGGCCGTCGAGTTGATAGCAATATGAAGCAGGGCATGAAGATCAGTATTTGGGCAAATGCCCCGAGCTGGATCCTGCGTATGCTTGTGACGACTCCAATCGGCGTGACGTTGGCGAACTTTTACTCGAATTTTTCCTATCACATGATGGATGTTGCGTACGAGAAGATCGTCTACACGGCCGCTACCGATGCCGAGGATTGGTCGAACTACTTTCTGTTTCGCGAGGTCTATGTGACGTTAGGGCGCATTGCTCTGCTGCTCGTACTGCTGATCTTTGGGAGTCTTGAGCTGACGTTCTTTATCTGCTTTGCGATGAGCTTCAGCTATCTCTTGCTCTTGAAGCGACTCCCGAGGTCGTAGGTTTTTTCTGCGAAGTGTGAGATTTTTCACCGCTTCCCTTAAGCTACGCGTGGCATACTGTGCTTACGGTAAGGCAAAAGGAGGTTCCACAATGAAGCAACCAATACGTCGATTCCGTAAGGCACCAAAAAATCTCGCTCGCGACATGCGCACCATCGATGAGCTGTTGGACGAGATGGCAACAAAGTGGGCTATGAAGGCCGAGCGCCTCAATAGCTTACAGCTCAATCGCCGGCAGCACGCCCGGTAGAGCACTAGGGGGAGCCCGACACGCACCGGATGCGGTGGTCATGAATACAGGTTTGCAGCTTGCCCTCATGACAGTTAGCAGCTTCCGGTCGCGGAAATCATCCATCTTTCTTTTCCTCTGTAACACAGATAGGAAAAACTCGAAATCTTGAATACAACCAAATAAAAGCCGTCTTGCAATTGAGTCTATTTAGAAAGAGCTCAGAGTGCTTGGCGGCTTTTTCGTGTTGACGAACATGAGCGGCTTTGCGTATAATCACCGGCATGAAACGTTTTATCGCAACCTGGATTCACACCCTTCGTGGCATCCTCCTCGTCCCCAGCGAGGTGAAGGTTCGCGTGCGCGATCGTTTCTAGCTAAGTAGAAACTCGAGCAGAATCTCCACCTCGCCCTAGCGAGGTGGTTTTTTGTTTCTCTGGCAACCCTGTACCTTTTCACCCATTACCATCTGGAGGAGACCATGTTCCAGTTCGAAGTTACCATTAAGCCTGTCAATCGCATTGTCCCGACACCGGTGCGCCCGATAGACGTCGAGTCACACATCCTGCAGCAGGGCGTTCGCGACCGCCGCTTCCAGGTGGAGCGCCTCAGCGACGACACGGTGCGTGTCAGCTCGGCCTCCAAGTCGCATCTCGCTTGCATCAAGCGTGTGCTCGACCAGCGCATCTTCAACTGCACACCTATCGAGGACACCGACTTCGCACGGCGTCGCCAGCGGATCGCAATGTGACGCTTCTGCGCTCTTTAGATTTTCAAGATCTAGAGGGCGCTTTTTTGTTATACTGTTGAGCATGACAAGTCTGAAGCTCTACTCCTGGAATGTGAATGGTATCCGCGCAGTTTTGCGCAAGGAGGCATTTGTGCCATTTATCGCCGATCATCGGCCAGACATTTTATGTCTGCAGGAAACAAAAGCAAAAGAAGGCCAGGCCGAGATTGATCTCACCGAATACACTGAGTATTGGAACTCTGCTGAACGGCCCGGCTATTCAGGCACCGCAATTTTTTCAAAGCAGCCGGCTATGAATATCGAGCGTGGCTTGCCCATGGATATTGCCCGTAAGTATGAGCTCACCGATGGGTATGGTAATGCGGAGTCTGAAGGCAGGATTATCGCTGCAGAATACGAGCATTTTTTTCTCGTGACCGTGTATACGCCAAACTCGAAACGCGATCTCTCTCGACTCAATTTTCGGCATGAGCATTGGGATCCGGCATTTCTTGAATACTGCCAGCTTCTAGAGAAAACTAAGCCGGTGGTATTCTGTGGTGACTTCAATGCTGCTCACACTGAAGACGATCTGGCGCGACCGAAGGATAATGTGAAGAATGCAGGCTTTACCCCAGAAGAACGAGAGGGCTTTCAGTCTTTTCTCGATGCTGGCTTTGTCGATTCGTTTCGGATGTTCACACAGGGCAATGGACACTATACCTGGTGGACGAACTGGGGTGGAGCACGTGCGCGCAACGTCGGGTGGCGCATAGATTATTTCCTCGTGTCGCAGTCTCTCAAGAAGCACGTGGTTGCAGCGAGCATTCATGATGATGTCATGGGTTCTGACCACTGTCCGGTGAGTATCGAACTAAAATTTTTTTAAGCAGAAAAGAAAACACCTCAGTCATAAAACTGAGGTGAGGGGCGCTAGCCGCGGTCGGCTTGCGCGATGTGGTTGATGAGCTCCGGAACGCCGCGCATGGAGTTGATGACGTTCTGGGCGAGCTCTGGCACGCTGGTGTTGGTGGTGTCGAACACCAGGGCATGGATGTGTGCCTCCATCGGGCTCTCGTCGCGTTCTGCATCGATGGCGTCGCGCTGTTGCAGATCGGCAACTGTCACACGGCGGTGCTCGGCGTTGGACCTACGGCGGGCGCGCTCGACGTCGTCACAGCGCAAGAAGATCTTGCGAATGGCGTTGGGGAAGACGACTGTTCCCAGGTCTCGGCCTTCGGCGATGATGAAGCCGTAGTCCTCGGCGAACCGGTGCTGGATCCGACGGATCTGCTCACGAGCTTCCGGAATCTCGGCGATGAATGGCGTGAACGGACTCATCTGCCTGAGCTGGAGCGGCTCGACATAGCGGCCATTCGCGTGGATGACTTCGCCGGACTTGAACTCCACGTGCAGGCTCTGGGCCAGCTCGACAACGGCGCTGCGTGCTGATGCATCAGTGAGGCCGGTGTACTTGTCGATCTCGATGCCGTGCTCGAGGCACAGCCAGGTGAGGGCGCGGTAGATCGAGCCGGAGTTGAGCATGGAGGCTCCGAGTCTGCTGGCCAGTTCTTCGGCCAGACTGCTCGTGCCAGTGCCTGCTCCGCCATCGATCGTGATCACAGGTTGCATGGGGTTCCTTCTGGGGCTTGTAGGTACAGTTGTCGGTGAACGCTTTTTTACGAGCGCTAAACCAGGAGCGACTATAGCGCAAGCAATGTTGCTTTGGCAACCCATCACCACTAGACAAGCTTCTCAATATCTGATAACATAGCAAATCGTTATGGCAAAAAAGCAAGCCCGCCAAATTGTTGTCCTGAAGAACCCGGAAACGGGCTCTTTGTACTACACAAAGAAGAGCGCTACAAATACTCCAGATAAGCTGGAAATGAAGAAGTATGATCCGAAGACTCGCAAAGTGGAAAAATTCGTTGAGAGCAAGGTGAAGCTCGGCGGTTAAATCATCCTGCAAAGTCCAGGCAGCAAAGACCACCCCACAGGGGGGTTTTTTTGTTTGACGCAACTGTATCAAAGCGCTAATGTAATAGCATAAGCGGGGTTCGTATTCTATG
>CAYSMD010000004.1:4158-34138 GCA_964432055.1 uncultured Candidatus Saccharibacteria bacterium | reverse complement strand
GTAACGCCAGGAGGTGCAGTATAATGCAGAGCTCACGACGTAAGAGTGGATTTTCGATATTCGAAGTGTTGATTGTTGCCGCGGTGATCTTGATCATTGGTGCGCTCATCTATGCAGCGGTTGGGCCAAAGGCAGCTAAGCAGTCGACTCAGTCGACCCCGTCGCCAGCTGTGAGTATTGAAGAGGTTAAGACGGAACAAACTGCACTCGATCAGGATACTGATGCAGAAGTTGATGCCGCACTCAATGAATTAACGGCTGATCTCAACGCCCTCTAGCTCAACTTTGAGTCAATCTGGTACAATCAAGGGTATGAAAAAATATCTCGTTCCCGCGATCTTTACGCTCCTCATCATTGGTATCGTTATTTTTGTTGTACGAGCTGCCTCATCGAGCAGTAATGACGCCAAGCCTGCTGAGAGCAGTACGGCTAGTGCCGCTCTCACGGACGAACAGAAAGCTCGTCTCAAAGAGGGGCAGAAAAAAGGCGCAAGTGATGCGAAGGTGGTGGTGACTGAGTTTGCCGACTTCCAGTGCCCGGCGTGCAAGACCTTTGCGCCCACGCTCGATGAGATCTTGAAGGAGAACGAAGGGAAGGTACTGATCGTATTCAAGCATTTCCCGCTGTACCCACAGCCTCATCAGAACGCGCTCGTTTCTGCCTATGCATCTGAAGCCGCAGCAAAGCAGGGTAAATTCTGGGAAATGTATACGATCCTCTATGAAAAGCAGGACGATTGGGCTGAGCTCGAAGATCCAAAGCCGAAGTTTGTGGAGTATGCCAAGAGTCTAGGTTTGAACGAAGATGGCTTTCGTCGGGATCTTGATGCAGAGGCAGGTAAGGACGTGATTAATGCTGACAAAGACTTTGCAAGCGAGCTAAAACTGAAGGGAACGCCTTCGATCTTTGTGAACGGTGAAGAGTATAGCTTGCGTGATGGCGGCGCTGCAGGACTTAAGGCACGTGTGAAGGAGCTCGTAGCTCAAGAATATGGCCAAAGCACCCCTCAGTAAAAACACCTATGTCTGGCCAGCGGCCTTTGGTGTACTCGCCATTGCCGGTTTGGCCGACTCTGTGCTCTTGACCGTTGAGCATTACACGAGAAAAGGTTTGCCGTGCACACTGACCGGTGGTTGTGAGCGAGTGCTATCGAGCCAGTATTCTGAGATCGCCGGGCAGCCAATCGCGCTTCTCGGGGTGGTCTTCTACGCCTTAGTGCTTTTTCTCGCCGTTTATGCACTTGCAAACAAAAGTCCATTGCCGCGTAAATTCCTGCTGCTCTGGGGTTCGATTGGTTTCTTGAGCTCACTCGGATTGACAAGCTTGCAGGCTTTCATCATCAAAGCTTGGTGTCAGTACTGTCTCCTCTCGGCACTCACTTCTACATTGATATTTATTCTGGCGATCGTATATTTTGTTAAGACACGACCGGCCACAACACAACAACCTGAGGAGGAATCGAATGAGTGATTATAGTCATGTGATTGAGTTTTATGGCGAGACCTGCCCGCACTGTATTTCGATGCGGCCAGTAGTTACCGAGCTGGAAAAAAGTCTCGGCGGAGAGATTACCAAGCTTGAAGTCTGGAACAATGCTGAAAACGAAACCAAAATGAAGGGTTTCGCCGAAGCTATTGAGCAGGCTTGTGGTGGCTTTGTAGCGGTGCCGAGCTTCGTGAATACTCAAACCGGGCAGGCGCTTTGCGGTGCTCATGATATTGCTGAGCTGCAGGCTTTGGCCGCTGGCGAGGATTGCAAAGATAACGTGTGCATGCCGCACTCTAAGCTAGCCGACAAGCCGGCTGCGAAATAGCGGAATAAACACCGCTTGCTGCTAGCTGCAAACGTCCGTACAATAAGAAGCATAAGCTTGTTATAAATAAAGGACTAGACACCAATGACTCGAGTAGCAATCAACGGCTTTGGCCGGATCGGCCGTAACGCTTTTAAAATCGCTTTCGCACGCCCGGATATGCGCATCGTGGCAATTAACGACTTGACCGATACGCGCACCCTTGCCCATCTCTTAAAGCACGATTCAAACTACGGTGCCTACCGTAAGACCGTCAGTTACGACGATCAGCACATTATTGTTGATGGGAAGAAGATAGTTGTGCTCGCCGAGAAAGAGCCCAACAAACTTCCTTGGAAGAAACTCAAGATTGATGTTGTGATCGAGTCGACTGGTCGATTTGTGAAGGGTGAAGATGCAGGCCTCCATATCAAGGCCGGTGCAAAGAAGGTCGTAATCTCAGCTCCTGCTAAGGGTGACGATAGTACTGTGGCTACGCATGTCATTGGCGTGAATGAGGATCAAGTCGATACTGATAAATTTGCTGTCTATTCGAATGCCAGCTGTACTACAAACTGTATTACTCCAGTCGCCGCAATTATTGAAGAGGCATTTGGCATCGAGAAAGCGATGATGACCACTACCCATAGCTACACCGCGAGCCAGGCGCTTCAAGATGCGCCAGCCAAGGATTTACGGGAAGGCCGTAATGCCGCCGAAAACATCGTGCCGACGTCGACCGGTGCAACCATCGCTGCCGCCAAGGCACTTCCAGCTCTGAGCGGTGTGTTCGCCGGATTGTCGGTACGCGTGCCGACCCCTGTGGTGTCGTTGGCTGACTTCACGTTCCTCTTAAAGCGAGAGGTGACGGTCGAAGAAGTGAATGAGGCTATCAAGCAGGCCGCCAAGCAGCCGCGCTGGCGACACGTTTTGGCGTGGACTGAGGAGGAGCTTGTGAGCTCTGACTTCATTGGCGACCCGCATAGCTCGATCGTCGATATGAAGCTGACGAGCGTCGTTGGTGGTAACATGCTCAAAGTCGTGGCATGGTATGACAATGAATGGGGCTACTCGAACCGGCTAGTCGAGCTGGTGGCACTCGTGGGAAAAAAGCTCAGGTAGGGGACGGGCTTATGCATCAGCCGGCGCCCTACCGTCCGACCACTATCTATATCGCCGCTGATCACGGGGGATTTGCCGTAAAAGAACGTCTGAAGGTTGATCTTGCTGCTAATTACCAGGTAAAAGATCTTGGGCCAGAGGCTCTCCAGCCTGGTGATGATTATGTACCATATGCTAAGGGGGTTGGTCAGGCAGTGGCTGCTGAGCCTGGGTCAATGGGTATTCTTGTCTGTCGGTCTGGTGAGGGCATGGTGATGGCTGCAAATAAGATCGATGGTATACGGGCGGCTTTGGTTTGGGATCGCGCGATTGCCGAGGAGACTCGTCGAGACAACGATAGTAATGTACTGTCTTTGCCGGCTGATCATGCCGACTATGATGAACTCTTAGCAATCACAAAGCTGTGGTTGACGACGCCGTTCTCTGGAGCTGAGCGGCACGCTAGACGTATTAATGAGATGACAAAACTTGAAGGGGGCGAAGCATGACAAAAGTAGTACCAGCAATTCTTGAGCACAATCTGAGCAATTATCGAAAGAAGGTCGCATTAGTGCGGCAACTGACGGATCGTTTTCAACTCGATGTGATAGATGGCGAATATGTAGAAAATCGCACATTGCAGCCACAAGAGATTGAGCCACCCTCCGGTCTGAAGCTAGATATTCATCTTATGGTCGCACGACCCAACGAATATATTGGACACTGCTTGAAGCTGCGTCCGCATACAATTATCGTGCAGTTCGAAGGTCCAGGTTCGGTTGAGGCAGTGCAGCCAGTCTTGGAACGGATCGCTGGTCAGGGAATTCGAGCCGGTCTGGCGATTAATCCGGAAACCGATCTCGCGACCATTGAGCCACTACTAGGCTCCGTGAAGCATCTACTCTGTATGGCCTACCCAGCAGGATTTGCTGGCCAAAAGCTGCATCCGGAAGTCTTGAAGCGGGCAGCAGGGATTCGTGAGCTCGCTCCAGCATTAGAGATCGGTCTTGATGGCGGTCTCGATGAGTCGACAGCTAAGAAGATTGCCGCAGCTGGGTTTGATATCGTCAACACGAACACCTATCTCTTCGGAGCGGAGAGTCCATTGTCGCGCTATCATGAGCTTATGGGAGCCTTTGCCGCGTGAAGCATTCGGTAAAAGAGCTTGAGCTCAAGGCGAATGATCTGCGCCGAGAAATTATTCAGATGCTTGTGGCGGCTGGCTCGGGCCACTCGGCTGGACCACTAGGTATGGCGGATGTGTTTACGGCGGTGTTTTTTGAAGCTGCAAAGCTTGACCCCAAGCGACCAGATTGGGCTGAGCGAGATCGTATTGTGCTCTCCAACGGCCACATCGCCCCTGTGCTCTATGCCGTGATGGCTGAGACGGGATTTTTCCCGAAGACGGAGCTCAAGACGTTGAGAAAGTTCGGCTCGCGCTTGCAGGGTCATCCAGAGCGCTTGAGGCTTCCAGGGGTCGAGAATACATCTGGTCCACTCGGGAATGGCTTGCCACAGGCAGCTGGTATGGCGCTGGGCTTTCGCATGGATGGCACAAAGCAGCATGTTTGGTGCTTTACCGGTGATGGGGAGCTAAACGAAGGTGTGATCTGGGAAGCAGCCATGTTCGCGGCTGCCAAGAAGCTCAACAATCTCACGGTGATTGTTGATAGAAATAATATCCAGATTGATGGCTATACGGAAAACGTGATGCCGCTCGAGCCGCTCGCAGATAAGTGGCGGGCATTTGGCTGGCATGTTATTGAAGTTGATGGCCACAACATAGCAGATGTCATCGCTGCGTGTGGTCAAGCTCAGGCGGTCTTTGAGCGTCCGACGGTGATCATTGCACATACGATTCCTGGGAAGGGAGTTAATTATATGGAGCAGGATCCAGTTTGGCACGGTATGCCCCCGGGGTTGAAAGACGTGACTGGTGATCCGCCGAAAGACGAACAGGCGAAGGTTGCCTTGGCAGATTTGCGAACCCTGCGAGGCAAGATTAGGAGTGAGCATGAGTAAGTATGCCGAGCATCTCAGTCGTGAATTATTCACCGACACAATCGAGCAGGCCCCAACCCGCAAGGGTTTTGGCGAAGGGCTTGTCTTGGCTGGCGATCAAGATCCGCGGGTTGTGGCACTGTGTGCAGATCTTACTGAGTCGACACAGATGGAGGCATTTGCGAAGAAGTATCCAGAGCGGTACGTCGAGGTTGGGATCACCGAGCAAAACATGGCGGCTGTCGGCTCTGGCTTAGCAGCAGTTGGGAAAACGCCATTTATTAGCTCATACGCTGCCTTTTCGCCAGGTCGAAACTATGACCAGATTCGGGTCACCATCTGCATGAATGAACAGCCGGTAATTGTTGTCGGCTCGCACGCCGGTGTTTCAGTGGGACCCGATGGTGGTACTCATCAGATGCTTGAGGACGTCGCCATGATGCGCGCCTTGCCAGGTATGAATGTTGTGATTCCTGCCGACACTCACGAAGCGCGGAAGGCCACATTGGCTCTAGCAGCCCATCGGCATCCGGCTTACTTGCGTCTCGCACGTGAAAAGACGCCAGTAGTCACCACAATCGATTCACCATTCGCACTCGGCAAGGCACAGGTGTGGCGTGAAGGCACAGATGTTGCGCTGATCGTAGCTGGGCCGCTCGCTTACGAGACACTGCAGGCCGCTGAGCGGTTGGCTCACGAAGGTATCGAGGCAATGGTGATTAATAGTCCGAGCATTAAGCCCTTCGATGAAGCGACTGTCATTGAAGCGGCCAAGCATTGCGGGGCGATCGTGACTATCGAGGAAGCGCAGATTGCAGCTGGGCTAGGCGGTGTGGTTTGTGAAGTGCTAGCAGAGAGCCATCCAGTACCAGTCGAACGGATTGGCGTGCGCGATGCGTTTGGTCAGTCCGGCACGCTCAAGGAGCTGTGGCAGCATTACCAGCTGACCGCCAAAGACATCGTTCGTGCTGCAAATCACGTGATGAAGCGGAAGGCCTAGCCATGTCAAAGACTGCGCTGGAAGTCGATGTTGTAGTAATAGGCACCGCCACGCGTGACATCTTTTTGATCGCCGATGAGTTCGAGTCGGTCGAGACAGGCCATCACCCAGCGCTTATTTTGCCTGCTGAAACCAAGCTCGACATACCGAATATTAGTTCAGACATTGGCGGTGGGGCTCCAAATGCCGCCACGACCTTCGCCCGTGTTGGGCTGCGGGCAGCCTGCCTTGCGAAGATAGGGGTCGATGCATTTGGGCGTGAGGTCGAGGCGATGCTGCAGGAAGAGGGTGTGCATTCACTACTCGTAGAAGATAAAAGTCATCAAACCGGCATTACGGTTGTGCTCAAAGGGCCAAATGGCGAAGATACGGCTCTGATCCATCGTGGGGCCGGCTATGAGTATGAGGCGAAAGATCTCCAAGTAAAGAATTTGCAGGCAAAATGGGCGTACGTAGCTTCGTTAGGAGGTGATTTGCGCATGCTGCAGAGAATTATGACTTGGGCATCAAAAGCCGGTGTCCGGGTGGCAATTAACCCCGGCTCTCTTGAGCTAGAAAAGACGCGACGCTTGATTCCGCTCTTGAGACAAGCCGACGTAGTGCTATTGAATGAGTCCGAGGCCACGAAGCTAACTGGCGAAGAAAGCCCACTCAAGGCACTGGCAGCCGCGCGAGCCGCTGGCATGCACACCGTGGTAATCACTCAGTCGGGCTGCGGGAGCTACGTACTCGATGGCAATTATGTATATCAGTCCGGTTTGTATAAGAAGGTCACTGTTGTCGATAGGACTGGCGCGGGCTACGCGTATGGTGCTGGCCTGATTGCAGCTATCATTCGAGGTAAGGCAATCCCAGATGCGATGAGCTTCGCGGCCGCGAACGCAACTTCGGTCATTGGCTACCTTGGGAGCCGTGTGGGTATTCTCACCAATATGGAAGTCGATATAATACCTGTAGACATAAGTGTTTTTCATAACGAGGAGTAAAGAATCATGGCGAAGCGAATAGATGTATTGTCAGTAGGGGATATCGTATCGGATGCGTTTATCCGCCTGCTACCGGCCGAAGCCGAAGTCGATAAGGACCCCGTTGATAAGCACCCGCTGCTGTGTATGACCTATGGTTCAAAGGTGCCATTCGAGTATGCGCTGACGGTGCATGGCGTGGGCAATAGTCCGAACGCGGCGGTGAGTTTTGCGCGTTTAGGTCTCAAGTCTGCTCTGTACGCAAACATCGGCCGCGATGAGATTGGTCAGCAAATGCTTGCCGCATTGAAGAAGAATAAGGTTCAGACACAGTTTGTGCATGTTCATCCGGGTAAAGTCAGCAACTTCCACTATGTCCTTTGGTATGACTCAGATCGCACGATTCTGATCAAACACGAGACCTACGACTATACGTGGCCGCGGATCCATGCCGAAGATACGCCACGTTGGATTTACCTCAGTTCGCTTGGAGAAGCTGGGTGGGGGCTGCATGAAGAGATTGCCGAGTATCTTGAAAAGCATCCAGAGGTGAAGCTCGCTTTCCAGCCTGGTACTTTTCAGATGCGTAAAGGCTTCTCGGCCTTAAAAGGGCTCATGCATCACACTGAGCTATTCTGCGTCAATAAAGAAGAGGCTCAAATGATGACCGGACTGAAGACTGACAATATCTCCGAGATGATGCGTGCGATTCATGCTGAAGGTGCACGGACTGTAGCGATCACGGATGGTCCGAATGGCAGCTATGCTTCGGATGGCTCGACCGTTTGGCAGATGCGCAATTATCCAGATCCGAAGCCGCCGTTTGAGCGAACTGGAGCTGGTGATAGTTATACATCGACTTTTGTCGCTGCACTGATCTTGCATGATGGTGACGTGAAGAAGGCTATGCAGTGGGGGCCAATCAACTCAATGAGTGTTGTGCAATACGTTGGTGCGCAGGAAGGGCTGCTCTCGCGTTCTAAGCTCGAGCATTATCTCAAAGAAGCGCCAGCTGATTATGAGCCAAAGGAATACAAGGGGTAGTAAGAAAGACCTTGGAAGTATCAGTATCAATGATGCTATACTGCTTATGATATGAGTGGAGTGGTTAGTTCGGCGTCACCAGCGCCTACATTGCAACCAGCACCGACGCCACCACCTGGTGTGGGTATGGATCAGCCGGCCTACGATGTAGCAATCGTTGGCGGTGGCCCCGCCGGCATGACCGCGGCAATTTACTGCGCTCGAAAAAAACTGAAGGTCATTATGCTCACGCAGGACCTCGGCGGTCAGGCAGCCTGGAGTTCAGATGTCGAGAATTATCTCGGTTTCTCGATGATCACTGGCACCGAGCTGACGAAGCACTTCCAGGATCATCTCGATGAATTTAAGGAAGAGATCACGCTGAAGCTCATGAACACCGGCGTACAGTCGCTTGCCAAGCAGGGTCGAAGTTTTCGTCTTGAATATAATCGCGGGCAAGTTGCTGTAGCTAAGTCGGTCATCATCGCCAGTGGCAAGCGTCCGCGTGAGCTCGGCATACCTGGAGAGCGAGACTTTTTACACAAGGGCGTGACCTACTGTGCATGGTGCGATGGTCCATTGTTTAAGGGGAAGACCGTTGCGATTATTGGCGGAGGTAACTCGGCGCTTGATGCTGCCTTGTCAGTTCAGCCGCTCGTGAAAGAGATCTATATCATTAACAATACCTCTGAACTAACCGCTGATGAAGTCATGATCGAGAAGGCGACTACAGCCGCGAATATCCGCATTATGAATGATGCCCGTGTTTTGCAGGTCGTTGGTGAAAAGTTCGTGAATGGCGTGAAGATACATGATGGTGATACCGGTCTAGAAAAAACCATTGCTGCTGAAGGAATCTTTGTTGAGATTGGCTCGGTGCCGGCTACGGATTATTTGCAAAGTGTTGTTGAGCTCAATGATCAGGCTGAAGTTGTGATTGATGCTCGTAATATGACGAATCTGCCAGGTGTCTTTGCTGCCGGTGATGTAACGAACGTTATTGATAAGCAGATCATTATCGCGGCTGGCGAAGGTGCAAAAGCCGGCATTGAGTGCTCGAAGTGGCTCGCTAAACAGCCATAGTACTAGACACACTGATTTGAAATATAGTAAACTTGTTAAGTATTTAGGAGATCAACAAGATGGCGGAACAACAAGCTCATAAGGCAACGATTTATACGACTCCAACCTGTGTATTCTGTAAACATGTGAAGGCATATTTCGATGAAAAGGGTGTAGAGTACGAAGAGGTGAACGTGCTGGCTGATCCAGCTAAGGCGCAAGAGATGATTGATAAGTCCGGCCAGATGGGAGTTCCGGTGACGGATTTTCATGGCAAGATTATCGTTGGATTCGACAAGCCCAAGCTCGATGAGGCGCTCGCCGCCGCGTAGATTCGTTGCGAGGCTCAACGTGTAAAAGCTCCGATGTTTACCTGGCACCGGAGCTTTACTTTTGCTACCTCCTGATAGCATAATCAGTTTATGCGTCTATCGACCAAGGCCGATGAGCCACGGAAGCCTATAAAAAAGCCACGCCGCTCAGTTCGGCAGTTTCTGCGTGATTACCCGAGCCGACATCCGCTTTGGACAGCGTTTTTTATAGGGGTAGTTTACTTCGGTTTTATAATCTCATGGATGTTTTCGATCCGCACAGCCGAGATAGCGCAGGGCATCGCAGTAAAGTTCGTGGCTTTTTCAGCCGGACTCATCATGACTGGTTCGTTCGCTTTAGGCTTCGTGCTCTTCGTGTGGCTCTACCGCCGACTTGGACTGCGGCTCACGCAACGTCGAGCTCTCTGGATGGTGCCGGCGCTCTGGGTAGTCACCGAGTACGTACGTGCGATCATATTCTCGGTTGTGAGCATGGGGCCGGGAGGACGGATTGGTCCGTACTGGACGTTTGGGAATATCGGCTATTTTATGGCCGAGACACCATTCGGCTTCGCGGCGAGATTTGGAGGTCTGTATCTGCTCACTGGTATTGCCGCTTTGCTGTTTGTAGCTGGCTATCAGAGCTGGAAGAAGCGAGATCCGCTGCCGATACTCATCGTAGTGTTTGTGGCAGGACTCCTCTCATTTGCTGGATATCACTCCTACAAGACGGCTTCCGGTCCAACTCGAACGATCGGCACCGTGCGCTATGCCTACAAGCAAGAGGCGACACAGTATTCGAATGAGTCCTACAGTATCTTAGAGCAAGTACCAGATGATTCGCTCGACATATTGGTTCTGCCGGAATACTCACACTATTTTGAAGAAGCCCGCGATGAAGACATTCCGCGTGTGCAGCGGATCATGCGTCGCGATGACGGTCTGGTGATTCATAGTGCCCGCGAGGATATCCAAAGCCTTGGTCACAATATGCTCACGTTCCAGGCGCCGGATGGACAAGTGCTCAATCAGCAGGAGAAATGGTTTGTGGTACCGGCTGGTGAATATGTGCCCTATATCTATCAGGTGATCCTGGCCTACGCCGGGCAAGAGCGACTGCTTCTCGACTTTAATAATCAAAAAAGTGTGAATCGCGGTGAGACGGTTGAGAGCCCCTATGTTTTTGATGGAGTCAGCTACGGGGCGCATGCTTGTTCGGGGGTGATAGCGCCCGAGTTTTACAATCAGCTCGCTCAGGCTGGTGCCGATGTGTTCTCAAACTCAGCGGCACTCGATACGATGGGGGTTTCGCCACTATTTCATATTGAGAGTCAGAACATGAACCGTTTGGCTGCCATCGCCCATGCCAAGCCGTTTATTCAAGGAGCCAAGGGCGGGCCGGCGTATATCATTGATCACAATGGCCAGCTCGTCGGTAAGAATTACGAGCTAGGAGGTGGAGTAGTGATTGGTGATGTCCAGACTAACACGACGAAAACACTGTATACCTACCTTGGTGACTGGATCGTTTATCTGTCGATTATTGGCTTAGGTGCATATTTGATCCATAGGAAAGTCACGCATAAAAAGTAAAAAAAGTTTGACAGTGGATGGCGTATCAGCTAAATTTAAGCATAAGTATTATCAGCCAAAATAAAAAGGAAGTATCTCATGCCAGCTAAAGGCACAAAAACACCCAAAAAAACCCCCCGATCAAACACTGCAAAGTCCAGTGCGAAGAATCTACTTTCTCGTAAAATAAACTTTAACTGGAAGATTGCGGTAATTATTGCAATCGTTGTTGCTGTAGCACTGGGGTACTTATTGGTACGGCTGAGCTCTGCTGGAGCTGGACTCAGGTCTTATCCGGCCAACCTTTGGTTTACCTATAATGATAATCGCGGTAAGCCCATCACGAAGAATGATGGCACTACCGCCATCGAGAGCGTAACAGAAGGTGCCTCTGAGCGCATCAAAATCACGATTAATATTAGTGGTGCCACGGCTTCAAGTACTGAGTACTGTATGGAGCTTGCTACCGCCGGCGCAACTACAGTTTCGGGTGGGGCAGTTGTTAACAATGTCACCAGAATGGGCTTTTCGGAGCGCATTGGTGGGGCGACAAACGGTCGAGTTAAAAAGTGCTTCTGGCTGAGCGGAAGAGACGCCGCAGCTTCTAAGCAGCTGTTCTTTACTGCTGAATCTGCAGCTGGTCAAAAATCATACTTCTATGGAGTGACCGAGAAAGCTACCTATGTAGTGCAACAGGAAAAGGCTGCAGGCGTGCCATCACCTTCTCAGGCGCCAGCTCCCACGAATACCTGCTCGGGCGTCTATGGTCAGGGCAATCAAGGTCCTTGCGTTACACTGATCCAGCAGCGCTTGAAGGATCTCGGCTACGATCCGGGTCCAGTCGATGGAATCTATGGAGCAAAGACGACTTCAGCGACAAAGGTGTTCCAGTCACGAAATGGACTCACGCAAGACGGTGTCGTAGGTCCACAGACTTGGGCAGCTCTCACGTCCCCGAATGCGGTCAGAAAGCAGTAACTTGTCGATATGGATTCTTCGCTAATAAAGTGATGATCTAGACAGATTCTGTGTTAACTACCTTGTCATAGCATTATCGCGAAAGCAAAAAAAGGACTACGCAGTACCATGAGAACAAAGTCACTCTCCAAGTCGGTCAAGAGTAATATTGCCAAAAAAAGTCGTTTGAGAAAAGGGCTAAATTTCAACTGGAAGATAGCCGCTGTAATCGCGGTAATCATCATTGCTGCTCTGGGGTATCTCTATGTGCGCCTCAGTGATGCCGCGGGTTACGATGGATGGCAGCGCTTGCGAGTTGTCCAGATTGCCCAGGGTGAGATTGGTCAAGCTGAGTGGTCAAGTCGGGTGATGCAGTATACAGAAGGCAATCAAGAGAACTGGTGCGCTGATTTTGTGAGCTGGGTGTACTGGCAGGCAGGCATTCCTTTTCAAGGTTCAGCAGCCAAAGGGCGTTCTTCGTGGCGCATACCTCTCGTGTGGAAGCCGGTGAGTGGTGTTCCAAATCTTCGGGATTATTCCAGGTTTCTCGGCGGCTGGCGAGAGGCTGAGTCGGGTTTCCGGCCAGGTCCGGGTGATATCGTTATTTTTGCGCAAGCTGGTAATACTAGCCTGAGCCATACAGGCATCGTGGAGAAAGTTGATAATACTCAGAAGGGTCCCGTCGTTACGACGATCGAAGGAAATGCAGATAATAAGGTATCGCGGCGTAGCTACCCACTCAGCGACTCGCGCATTGATGGGTATAGTGTGGTGAGTGGCATACCTGTAGGCACTGGCTGGCAGCCAAAGCTGTAGGCTCAGTTGTCCGTCGATATATTTTCATGTATCTTTAAGCATAAGTAGAATCAATCAGGAAGGACACTAATCGCATGCTTGCAAAAACTAAAAAAAATACTCGAGCCAAGTCGAACGTAGCAAAGGCTACTGGGGGATCTAGCTTGCTCGGTAAGAAGGTAAAATTTAATTGGAAGATAGCAGCAGTGATTGGGGTGATACTGATTGCGGCTGTAGGGTACTTATTCGTGCGGTATAGTAACGCCGCCGGGTATATCTGGCCCGGACAGAATATCACGATTCATGCAGGCAAGCGCACACAGAAAACTGATGGGCGTATTGCAGTACAAAGTGTGCCAGAGGGTATAGCGCAGCGCCTTATGGTGTCGGTTAACTCCAGTGTTACTAATAATGATACCTATTGTTTTTCCGGTAAGGCAACTAAGGAAATACTCTATTACGCAGTCAATTATGAGTATGTTGATTCTACGGGCTATTCGGTGGGAAATCTGGTTTCATCAGGTGGCCCGAATGCAGGCAGTGGAGCGACTGGTCCGCGTGTACCAGCCGGCGATTTCTTGATATGTGGTAAGGTGCCAGGTAGGCCCACTGGTGCTTATCCTGGAAAAACGCGACGCATAAAATTAGATGCGTATAGTGCAGGTGTGTTTGCTGTTTATCAAGCTGGTCGCGCTGGATACTAGAACTTCATAGAAGCTAAAACCACCTCAACTCGAGGTGGTTTTTGTTTTTCCCGTATAATATAGGGCATGGCATTTAATCTTCGCTCCAAATACGAACCATCCGGCGACCAGCCAGATGCGATCGAGGCGCTCTATCGTGGCATCCGCGATGGCATGCGCGAGCAAACACTCCTTGGGGTGACCGGCTCCGGCAAAACGTTTACGATGGCTAATCTCATCGCGAAGAATAATAAGCCCACGCTTGTGCTCTCGCACAATAAGACTCTGGCAGCTCAGCTGTACTCGGAGTTCAAAGAGTTCTTCCCGGATAATGCCGTACATTACTTTGTGAGCTATTTTGATTACTATCAGCCAGAGGCCTACATCGCGCGCTCGGATACGTATATCGAAAAAGATTCGGCCATCAACGAAGAGATTGATCGCTTGCGGCTGGCGGCAACCTCGGCACTGCTGTCGCGTCAGGACGTGATCATTATTGCATCCGTCAGCTGTATCTATGGCATTGGCAATGTTGAGGACTTTACGGCGATGTCGCTCAATGTGAAAGTCGGCGAGCTCAAAAAACGTGACAAGTTTCTGCGTATCCTCACCGACATGCAATACAATCGCAACGATCAGAACTTCCAGCGCGGCACCTTCCGTGTGCGGGGTGAAAACATCGATATTATTCCTGCCGATGGTGAAGAGGCGTATCGCATTCAGTTCTTTGGCGATGAGGTCGAATCAATCACCAAGCTCACGCCGCTCACCGGCGAAGTCTTGGATCGCCCTAGCGAGGTTACAATCTTTCCGGCTAAGCACTATGTGACACCTAGGGAGCACGTCGAGCGGGCGATTGTGCAGATTCAGGCTGAGAGCGAGGAGCGGGTGAAGTGGTTTAAATCGCAGGAGATGCACCTAGAAGCCCAGCGACTCGAGCAGCGCATCAAGTATGACATCGAGATCTTGCAGCAAACCGGCTTCGTAAAAGGCATCGAGAATTATTCACGCTATCTCACGAACCGAGAGCCAGGTGAACAGCCAGCAACGCTCCTCGACTATTTCCCGGATGATTTCCTTATGCTCATCGACGAAAGCCACATTACCGTACCGCAGGTACGAGGCATGTTTAATGGCGACCGGGCTCGCAAAGAGATATTGGTGGAACACGGCTTTCGTTTGCCGAGCGCACTCGATAACCGGCCACTGCGCTTCGAAGAATTTGATCGACATATCAACCAGGTCGTCTATGTCTCTGCTACACCAGCCGAGTATGAGCTCTCTCGCTCCCAGCAGATAGCTGAGCAGATCATTCGACCGACTGGATTGCTTGACCCGGAGATTGAAGTCCGCCCGGTAGAGCACCAGGTAGATGATCTGATTGCCGAGATCCGCGCCCGCATCGCCAAGGGGCAGCGCGTGCTCGTCACCACGCTCACTAAGCGCATGTCTGAGGACCTCACTGAGTACCTCGCAGATATCGGCATTAAGGTGCAGTATCTTCATAGTGAGGTGCATACTCTGGAGCGGACAGATATTCTGCGCGACCTCAGGCTTGGCGTGTATGACGTACTTGTGGGGATCAATCTCTTACGCGAGGGCTTGGATTTGCCAGAAGTTTCGCTGGTCGCAATTATTGATGCCGATAAGGAAGGTTTCTTACGCTCCGCACCGGCGCTCATCCAGACGATTGGTCGAGCCGCACGTCACGTCGAGGGTAAGGTCATTATGTACGCCGACGTGATCACACGGTCAATGAAGCAGGCGATCGACGAGACCTCTCGACGGCGCGAGAAGCAGCAGGCTTATAACGACGCGCACGGCATCACCCCACAGGGCATTCAGAAGGCGATTGCCGAGCGGATGGCCGAAGAGCGCGAGACCGAGCTGGCTGATGTGCAGCTCTTGGAGCTCGATAAGATTCCGAAAGATGAATTACGGCATTTGGTGAAGCAGCTCAATGAGCAAATGGAGCTGGCGGCTGCCAATTTACAGTTCGAAAAGGCTGCCGAACTGCGCGATCAGCTTGAGGAGATCCGCGATTTTCAGGCCGGGAAGCAAATTCGCAAAAAATAAGGCCCACTAAGGCATTGGCCCTCGTCGCGTCGCGACATAAGCGGTATAATTACTTATATGACTGCGCGTCCAGACTCAAACAGCCAGGGCTATAATCCGATGGAGCATGGTGGTTTTCGGCCGCCAGAAACGTCTACTGCCCCAACGGCAGCCGACATGAAGCTTCGCTCCGACCTTGAGCAAATAGCTAATGAGAATAGCCCTCAGGCTGAAGCGGCATCCGAATCGCCCGAGCAAGAGCGTCAGCTCGATGATGAATTTTTTGCGCAAGGTGAGATTAGCGCGCGCAAACTGGCCGATGGCACCGTGTATGGGAGTGGGGACAAAGATATCGAACGACGCTTTGCGACCGAAGAGGATTACTCACGGCGCCGGGCTGAGTATGACGAGCGGCAGAAGGCCGCAGGTATGAATGAGAATATCCCAGTTACGGATGAGATAGAAGCTGGTGCCTTAGTCGGGACGCTCCCGCAATCAAGGGTCGAGGGCGAACCAGATGGCGAGAAGACATCCGCGCCTGAGAAGGCAGAATCAAATGCTGAGTCCGAGCATGCATTGACCCTGGCGGGGAGTATCGATACGTACCTGCAAAGCCCACAGTTTGTTGCTATGCAGCGTCTGCTGATGAACCAGCCGAATCTACCGCCTGGCGCAGACCGCATTGCCGGCGATGTTCAGATGCTCAAGACAAATATTGTTGAAATTCGAGGTATCAGCCAGGCTAGAGGTGCCGGTCAAGCGACAGCTGCAGAGCAACTGCAAAACCAGGCGCAAGCCGAGAAGAATGCTATCGAGCGAATGGAGCGATCGCTGAAAGATTTGCAACAGATATTTGAAAACCTTAGCACTCAAAAAGTGGCACAACAGGAGATGCAGCCGGAGATGCAGCAGGAGTATCGAAAACGGGCTACGGAGCTTGAGGCCTTAACTGTCGACGAATTACAGAAATTCGAAGCCCAGGGGCCGCGCTAGGCTGGTGACTAGCATAGGCAAAATGCTTCGTGATATACTAACTGCAAATAAGCAAAAGAGGGATGAGTTATGATGGGTGAAGGAATGGCACCATACGCAGATACAGAGCACCGACGAGGGTTTTTTGGCTTTAAGGAGCATAAGCCAGACGCACAGACTACTGCAGCAGATGCTACATCGACAGGACCAGAGCTTACTCCGGCAGCGGACGTGTCGCCAGCGACAGGAGGGATGGGTCAAGAAAAGTCTGATGCAGATATCGGGCCTGCTGAAGCAGCTGTGACCGGTGAGAGCACTACGGTAGAGTCGACTGATATGGCCACGAATGTTGATGGTCTTGCAGGTATTCCAGGAGAAGTAGCAAAGGTTGATCTCGGGAGTGTTGCCGCCGAGCCAGGTGTTGGCGCGACTGAGACGCCAGATGTGGCCGGTGATGAACATGTCGTAACGCCGCTCACACCGACAGAGGATCTCCTAGGCGCGACAGCCGAAGGAGAAGCTGACGCTTCTCCGGAGGATGCAACCGCTGATACAGCGATGCAGTCTGAGGCAACCTCAGAGGCCGTCTTGGACACTACGCCTGAGGCTCCAGCAGCCGACGCTGCCACGTCTACGCTTGAAAGCATGCAGGCAGCGGATGCAGGCAAGGAAGACAAGCCCGTCGGACCCGACAGCTTGATGAATCCAGAAGTCTTTAAGGCTGAAACTGAAGAGATCGATAAAGCAATGGGTGAGCTTAACTCCGGGGAGCCAGCGTCTGATGCTTCACCTGCCGCTGAGGAGACACCTGAGGAGACTGAAGCCCCAATGATTACGGCTACACCAGAGATCACGTCTCCGGCTTCAGAGCCAGCTCCGAAAGCCGATGAATTTCCAACGCTCAATGCAGACGCTGATAGTGATTCAGTCACTGAGACCCCCGACGCTGTACCTTCACCAACGGTGCCGGAGTCGCCACTCACTCTTGTGGATGAAGCTCCATCGACCGACTCAATTCCAGAGGTCAGCACGACTGATACTTCGGAAGATACCCCCGGCGCGAACGAGGCAGTTGCTGAGGAGCTCGCTCCTGTAACTGAAGCTGATACGGAAGTTACTCCGGCCGAGTTGGCTGAGCCCGATAATGAAGCTTCTCCAGGTAGCCCAGAAGTTGACTCAGCAAAAGTTATAGAGCTCGCGACCAAGCTTTCTGATTCAGAGCAGGCTCAAGTTATGGCGGCTATTGCTACTGCCTTAGCGAAGAAGGCCGCCTAAATTCTCCCGATACGACACACCACGAAAAAACCTCCGGCATGCGGAGGTTTTTTCGTGGTGTGTCGTATCGCTTAGCTACGAGGAATACTATCTACAAATGCCTGGAGTTCTGAGCGGATACTACTGAGTAATCTCAGGCGCAAACTAGTATTCTTGATTGTCATGATCTCAGCTAAGACGCTTCCGACTTCAGCAAGGCCCTCATTAGATCGCTGTACTTCAGGAGTAGCTTCGGCATCAAGCTTGTCGGTAGCGAGCGCGGCATATTCTGGCGGCGTGGCATTGGCAGCTCGAGTGAGCTCGGCATCATCGAGTGGCGGGTAGAGTTGCTCGCTCTGCGGACGCTGCGGGTAGGCGGCATCGGCGAGTGGCTGCGGAGCGGCAGGCGCTGGTGGAGCAACGGGAGCCGCTGGAGTGGTCGGGAGGGTGTCGCCTGGTATGGTAAAGCCACCACCGGCATCAGCTTGACTGACCGGTACGCGATACGCTGGCTTCTCAGTGAGTCCCATATCAGTCGGTAGTGCCGTCGCATCCACTGGTGCTGGCGAGCCTTCTGGTACGTTGGACTGTGCCGCTGGTGCTTGAGGTGGTGCATCGGCTAGTGCTAGCGATTTAGCGGCTTCAAGAGTGGCATCTCGAAATGGGCCGCCATCCAGTGACTGCTTGTCAACTCCAGCTCCTTCTGGAGCGGGCGGATTAATGGCGGCTCCTTCTGGAGCGGTTTGAGTAGTTGGTGGCATGAGTATATCTTTTCCTGCTTATGCTTTTCAGGACTATTATACCCGAAAACCCTTACGGCATGAAGCTCTTCCGGTGCCTTTGGTGAGGATTGAAAAGTTCGTCATTTTCGCGTATAATCTGCGCCTAGTTTGAGGTATCAAAATATCTCACCTACACCTATAGCAACCTAAGGTCGGAGACCTCAATGCACGATAAGCTCATCGTCCGCGGCGCCCGCGAGCACAATCTCAAAAATATTGACATCGAAATTCCTCGCGATAAGCTCGTGGTGATTACTGGCCTGTCTGGTTCGGGCAAGTCGAGCTTGGCCTTCGATACGATCTACGCCGAAGGTCAGCGGCGCTATGTGGAGAGCCTGTCGGCATACGCACGGCAATTCCTTGGTCTGATGGAGAAGCCGGATGTCGACCAGATCGAAGGTCTCTCGCCGGCGATTTCGATCGACCAGAAGTCGACCAGTCGTAACCCGCGTTCGACAGTTGCGACGGTAACGGAAATTTATGATTATCTCCGTCTGCTGTTTGCGCGCATTGGTGTTCCGCACGACCCGAAGACTGGTGAGGTGCTGACTCGGCAAACGGCCGGGCAAATTATCGAAGCGATTGAGGGCTATCCAGACGGCACGCGGATTGTACTGATGGCGCCAGTTGTTCGTGAGAAGAAAGGTGAGCATAAGCATGTTATTGCTGAGCTTTTGCGCGCCGGCTATCTGCGAGCCCGCATCGATGGTGATGTTTTGGATCTCGATGAAGTTGACGAGCTCGAGAAGCAGAAGAAGCACACCATTGAAGTTATCGTTGACCGCGTTGTAGTTGAGCCTGAGGGTCACCAGCGGCTGGCTGAGGCTGTCGAGCAAGCTCTCAAGCTGGGTGACGGCGTACTGATTGTTCAGGAGCATGAGACTGAGCATGAACACGTATATTCTGAGCACTATACGACCACGGACTCTGGGTTTTCGCTGGCAGAGATTGAGCCGCGCCTCTTTTCATTCAACGCGCCGCACGGTGCATGTCCCAATTGTACGGGCCTCGGTTCGTTGCGTGTGGTCGACTCAGAGCTGGTGATTCCAAATAAGCGCCTGTCGATCAACGAGGGCGGTATTCGTCCGTGGAGCCGCACAACTAGCCGTATGAGCTGGTACACGAAGCTGCTTGCAGCTGTCGCGACTACACACGGCTTTTCGCTCGATGAGCCAATTGGTGAGCTTACGCACGATCAGCTCTTAAATGTGCTCTTTGGCACCGGTAGCGAGATTATCCATGTGCCTGGCCCAGGTGGTAAGACCTACAAGACGACGTTTGAAGGTGTTATCCCGAATCTCGAGCGGCGCTACCGGGAGAGCGAGAGTGATTTCGTAAAAGGTGAGATCGAAAAGTATATGACTCACATGACCTGTCCGGAATGTAAGGGGCGTCGCTTGAAGCCGGAAGTTTTGGCGATCACGATTGATGGAAAGTCGATCGCCGATGTTACTGATTCTTCTGTAGAGGTTGCGCTTGAGTACTTTAGTAAACTCACGCTTAACGAGACTGATGCCCAGATTGCCAAGCAGATCCTTAAGGAGATTCGGGAGCGACTTACTTTCTTGAATGACGTTGGTTTGAGCTATTTGACGCTCAACCGCTCTGCAAATACGTTGGCCGGCGGTGAGGCGCAGCGCATCCGTCTGGCGACGCAGATCGGCTCATCGCTGATGGGTGTGCTCTATATCCTCGACGAGCCATCGATTGGCTTGCATCAGCGGGATAATGATCGGCTGATTGAGACACTGAAGCGCCTTAAGAGTCTTGGGAATACCGTCATCGTAGTGGAGCATGACGAAGATACGATTCGGGCGTCTGACTATGTGATCGACATTGGCCCAGCTGCTGGAGTGCATGGCGGGGAAGTCGTTGCCGCTGGGACACCGGATGAAGTGGCACGCGTCAAGGAGTCGATTACCGGACAATATCTTTCTGGTGCGAGAAAGATTCCTGTGCCCAAGAAGCGTCGTCCGGGGAACGGCAAGTCACTCAAGATCATTGGTGCTGTAGAGCATAATTTAAAGAACATTGATGTTGCGATCCCACTTGGGAATATGACTGTCGTGTCCGGTGTTTCTGGTTCGGGTAAATCGAGTCTAATTAACGACATCTTGGCCCGCCAGCTGAGCCAGGAATATCACCGCTCACAGGAGCCGGCTGGTAAACATAGCCGCATAGAGGGTACGGAAAATCTCGATAAGGTCATCGACATTGATCAGAGTCCAATTGGCCGAACACCGCGCTCAAATCCAGCCACCTACACTGGTGCGTTCACTGACATTCGCGACCTCTTTGCACAGGTACCTGAGGCAAAGATTCGTGGCTACGCTGCGGGTCGGTTTAGCTTTAACGTCAAAGGTGGTCGCTGTGAGACCTGTAAGGGCGATGGGATCATTAAGATTGAGATGCACTTTCTGCCAGATGTGTATGTAACGTGCGAGACCTGCAAAGGTAAGCGTTACAACCGCGAGGCGCTTGAGATTACCTATAAAGATAAGAATATTTCTGACATTCTTGAAATGACGGTCGAAGAGGCTACTGCTTTCTTCGCGAATATTCCGACGATCGCTCGTAAGCTTGGTAGTATGAATGACGTTGGCCTGGGCTACATCAAGCTTGGTCAGCCGGCTACAACCCTCTCGGGTGGTGAAGCTCAGCGCATTAAATTGGCGGCCGAGCTCTCACGCCGAGCCACTGGCAAGACGATGTATATTCTTGATGAACCAACTACTGGGCTGCACTTCGAAGATGTTAGCCGTCTGCTTGAGGTCCTCCACCAATTAGTCGAGAAGGGCAACAGTATGCTGATTATTGAGCACAATCTCGACGTGATTAAGAGTGCTGACTGGGTGATTGATCTGGGGCCTGAGGGTGGCGCTGGTGGCGGAACGATTGTTGGCGAAGGTACGCCAGAGGAGATCGCAAAGATTGCAGGGAGCCATACAGGCCGCTACCTCAAGCGTTTGCTCTAGATCGAGCATGAGCGTTATAGTGGGTGATGATGCAATCTGTTAGTCTAGCCACATTGCCCGCGAAACAACGAATCTGGCCATATCTCCTTGGAATATGGTTGTGTGCAATTGCAGTACTGTTTGTTCCTATGCTCGCTCAAAGCATTGATGAATATTTCAGGCGCGATCAGCCGGAAATTTCATGTAGCGCTGATCCAAATAGTGATTTTTATTGTGGGAATATAGAGCCACCAGCACCCGAACCTTTCGACAATATTGGAGTCAATACGAGGGGTATCTTAGCATTCATCACGTTACCAATATCTGCGATACTCTACATGAAGCTCACGAAACGACTACATGGCCGATCGATTCTGCTCCAAATTGCGGTGCAGGGTGTTTCGATAGTCTGTATTGCCTTTATTGCCTTGATGGCTTTTATGGTTGTCCGATACTGGCTGGTTGATTATCAAGGTTACTGAGACTAATAACTGAGAATATACATGGCTCCTTGCAGGTAGCTTGCAGATTACCTGTAGATACGGCTATCATAAGCAGTAATGACCACTCGAGAACCTATGCCTGACGGCGATATCACAGCAGAAAAGAGCTGGCGAAGTTTTATCTTATTGGTGCTAATTGCCGTCGGCTATGTACTCTTGCATTGGATTGCACTACTGATATTTCCTGGCGTGCCATGCAGCCCTGTGGCGCCGGCAGGTTGCACGCCAGAACCGACGACCAGTCAGCTCTTTGTTTCTGCACTCTTACCACTTGTCACCGCGGCCCTCGTATTGCTTCAGCTGCCGATACTGTGGCAACAGACGAAAGCTTTTGTAACCATAGTTCGCTGGGGAACGAGGGTAATCGGGCTCGGGATTTGGCTGTGGCTCGTCGTGAGTGGGATAAGCGCAATCGGTGCAATTGTTGCTAGGTTTGCGAGCTAATGGGCAAAGCGGTAGCGCCAAAAAAATATGCTCGACCGGCTTTCATCGCCCCGGCTCGGCGAACACCCGCCTTAGTGCTAGCGGCAGGACTTGTACTGGTAGGGTTAGTTGCTGTTCTCAGCTCATTTGCATCTCCGAATAATTACCGCACGATTCTTGCGATCGGCGATGTTGAGAATGGTTTTGCAAATGCTCTGGTCGCTATTAATCCGGAAAATGGCAGCCTCCTCAAGGCCGTGCCCTTGCCAAATCTTGAAAATTTGCCGGGCTGTGCAGCCACTCAGCCGAAGCCTTATCTCTATGACATGGTTGTCGATCAAGATCGAAAAGTAGTGTTCGCAAGCCTGAAAGCCTGTCGAGGGGGTACCTTGTCGAGTTCTAAGGCGATGGCGCGGTTCAGCTTGGCGACAGGCAAGTTCGAAGGATATCTGGAAGGTTTGCCAGAAGGCAGCTCACTTATGCTGCATCCTCAGTCAGGCACCGTCATGGCGCTATCAACTTCGGGGGCCCAGCTTTGGCTCTACGACATCGCAGCAAATCGCGTGCGACATAAACTGACTTTTACTGGTAAAGAGGTAAGTCGTTTCGGGCCTTTTTCCGGCGGTACTAATGCAGTAATAGTTTTCACGGATGGCCTGATTAGGCAAATTGATGTTGCGTCTGGAGCCCAGAAGGATGTATTACGTTCGAATATCTCGTTTCCAAGGGCAGCTGGAGCCGATGGGCGGCGGGCGTTATTCAGTAGTGATACTCTGTGGACTTTTGGGTCTGCAAACGGCACCTCTCAGCTCGTCGGCGTGACGAGTGCTGGCGTGGTGAAGTCTTATGCCTTGGGCTCAGTAGGCGTAAGTCTAGACTACACGCCCGACAAGAACGGACTGATTATCGCCACTGGATGCCCGACCGGCTTGGGTTGTGTATCGGCTCCGAATCGCATCTATCTTTTTGATACGGTGAAACGAGAGTTCAGGCGTAACAGTCAATACGATTATTTGCCAGTCCAAACTTCGCCGGGGCGAGTGCGGTTGGATGCAGGGCAGAAGCAGCTCCTCTTTGATGGGGTCGTTGCGGGCGCAAGCGGTAGTAGTCAACGTTTCTTATTTTCTGTAGATCTCGAAGCCACCCAGCCCACAACGGCGCGTATTCCGCTTACTTCGCCAGTCTGGGAATCGGTTTTACTTGATGCAGCCTTGCTGAACACGGATTCAACTACGCCGGTTCAGGAAGTTCCTGCAGGTGTGCCGAGTGGTGGTGGCATTGGTCCTGGCGGAATAGCTCAGTCACCAGTGCCAATTGATGAAATTGAGCGAATGCTTGGGGTGTCGATTTACGATATTGATTGGAATTTGATCTCAGATGATCAAATTCGTGCATTCGGCTATGAGCCTGCTAGTGTTCGGCGAGAGATTGCCAGACTCAAGCAATTGCGAGGGGACGCCGGAGGAGTAGGGAATAATGAAGTAATTTCTTGTCGGCTAGGTAATGCGCAGCAGGCAGCGCAGGTTGCTGCCATCGAGAAGCTCATTGGCGTCTCCCTAGCTACATTTGATTTCTCACAAGTCACCGATGCGCAGATACAGCAGTTTGGCTATGAGCCTACAGAGACCCGCCGGTCGGTGGCTGCCTATCAAGCAAGTGTGAAGACTACGGCAAATAATGACCCTTGCGCAAATACGTTCACGAAAAATGAGTTCGTGGTCGAGCAAGGCAGCAATCAGGCTGGTGCCGCATCTGGTACTGTTACGCAGGTTACTGCTACTGCAAAGTTTGATTTGTTGAGTGGCGGCTGGTATTCGGAAATTCGCTGGCAAGCACCTGGGGGCGCCACTCGATTTCACATCTATGGTCGAGATATTCATGGGCATCAACAAGAGCGGCGGCTAGCATCTGTGTCTGGGCTTGATCGCTCCGTGCGGTTTGGTGGTTTTGGTCGTGCGACGTTTCCTCCATTGCATACTGAGCAGTACACGATCGCCATCGTTCCCGAGCAAGAGGATGGATCCTCGGGAGCGCCTACTGCGATTAAGACCGACATTCGTTGTTACGTCGTATGGTGTAGTGCTACACCTCAGAAATAACATGGTAGACCCCCTGACTACAACGATAAGCCAAGGGGTCTTTAGGTAGAGCTGCGCGGTTGGTTCATCAAGCTGACTCCTGGAGATGGTTGACGGTGGGCTGGTACGAGGCGAGGTAGCGACGGAAGTCGTCGTCACACACACTGATCAGCTTGATGTCATCCAGAGTCAGTCCGAAAACGCCTTCGAGCTGAGTGATGATCGCTTCGGACTGCGCCTTGAGCTCGGTGTCACTCTGGGCCCGCAGGTCGTGATCCTGGCTGTGCCAGATCTCGAGCAGGCGGACGAGCAGCGAAACGATTCCCGGCTCAGGGTGCGCACGAAAGAAGTTGGTGATCGTGTCCATGGTTTTCACCTCCTTTCAGAGGCTGTAGGTACTAGATACGCGCATGTTACAATAAAAACATTAAATTAGCAAGGATTATTTTCACGACATGCCGACACCCGTCCATCTGAAAGATCGACTAAAGTCTTTGCCCGCTGAACCTGGAGTTTATCTCTATAAGGATGATGCCGGGCGGATTATTTACGTTGGCAAAGCTTCACTGTTGACTCGTCGGGTGCGGTCGTATTTTAGTAAAAAGCAACACCCGGATGCCAAAACGAATATTCTCGTGGCCAATATTGCTGCAGTTGACTGGATTGTGACTGCCAGTGAGGTTGAGGCCCTCTTCCTAGAAGCTGAGCTCATTAAACGCTACAAGCCGATCTATAACGTGCGCGATAAGGATGATAAGAACTTTGTCTATGTAAAAGTCTCGATACAAGAAGATTTCCCGAAAGTTACGGTGGTTCGTCGACCGGCCGATGATAAGGCACGGTATTTTGGCCCCTTTATGTCAGCCGGGATGGTAAGAGAGGCCTTGCGCTTCTTGCGGCGTATTTTCCCGTATTTTTCGGATTCGAGCATGGTGGCTAAGTCCGCCCTTGAGCATCAGATCGGCGTTGCGCCGAAGCCCGACATCCCGAAGTCCGAGTACCGACGAACAATCTCGCGACTGATGATGGTTTTGGAAGGCAAGAGCGTGAAGCTCGTCGCAGAGCTTGAGCGGACTATGCAGCGAGCAGCTCGTAAGAAAGATTATGAGGCTGCCGCCACTGCACGTGATCAGTATCTGGCTCTCAAGGCGCTATCCAAGAAGAGTCTGTTTGGTAGTCAAGAAGAGTTTGATGTAACTCGTGACCAGGCGCTGACTGGCCTAGCCGACCGGCTTGGCCTAGAGCAGCCACCGCGACGGATAGAATGCTATGACATCTCAAATTTCCAGGGTGGAGATGCAGTTTCTAGTATGGTCGTGTTTGCGAACGGCGCGCCGAGTCAGCGTGATTATCGGAAGTTTAAAATGCAGACGAAGGGCCCGAATGACTTTGCTATGATGGCCGAGACAATGCGTCGTAGGTTTTCGGGTCGGCATGCAGACTGGACACTACCACAGCTAATCATTATTGATGGCGGTAAGGGTCAGCTGGCCGCGGCAACAGCGGTCATGGATGAACTCGGTATTGCGATTCCGACAGTAGGCCTAGCAAAACGCCATGAACAAATCGTACAGCGGCTTGGGGACGTGCGCGGATCGGCTCAGGTGCCAGTTCGTGAACTCATGCACGACGGCGAATTTCGAATTATCAGCTTGTCGCATTCGAGCAAATCTTTGCAGCTGTTGCAGAGGATTAGAGACGAGGCACATCGTTTTGCAGTGACATATCACACGACAGTGCGCGACAAGCGCACCAAAGCCAGCGCGCTCGATGCTGTGCCGGGAGTTGGCCCGATTACCCGCAAGAAGTTGCTCCGAAAGTTCGGCAGTGTGGCCGGTGTCAAAGCAGCCCAACAGCATGAACTGGTGGCTGTCGTGGGCAACAGTATGGCTGATACAATAAGAGAACATTTAGGGAGCTAGCTGTGGCACGGTCAAAGAAATCTCGGTTGCACAATGAAATCTTGCGAGCAGCAGCTCGCGACCGGAAGCGGAGCGCCACTCGACGTATGCGCGTCTCTGGTAAGAGCGTATTCACGCTCGCTAACCTGAAAGACTCGAAAAAACCCTAGTAAAATGCTATAATTGTCGCCGTTATGCTCAAACGCATTTTGTATTCGTGGGTGGTCAACTTTATCGGCTTATGGGTCTCGGCTCAGATTTTTGCTGGGAAGATTACATATGATGAAAGTCTCATCGTGCTTGTTATCGCAGCGCTGATTTTTGGTATCGTCAATGCACTGGTTCGTCCGCTTGTCGTACTACTGAGTCTCCCTGCCATTGTTGTGACCCTCGGGCTCTTTATGCTTGTCGTCAATGCCGGTATGCTCTATCTAACGAGCTTCTTTTATCCGCCCTTTGACGTCAATCGATTTTCGGCGGCGGTTGGCACAGTAGTTATTATTTGGTTGGTAAACTTTGTTTTCAGCCTCGTGTTCTCGCAAACTAAGAAGGAGGCCTAAGTAATGTTAGCGTTCTTAAATGTAGTAACGATTATCTCAGCAATTCTTATAACAATTGTTGTGCTGATGCAAAATCAAGGTAGTGGCCTCGGAGATGCCTTTGGTGGTGGTGGTAATGTTTATCGTTCGAAGCGCGGATTCGAAAAGGCCCTGTTCTTTGTGACAATTGCGCTTGGAGTTATTTTTGTTGTCAGTGTGCTGGCTCGGCTGGTAGTCGCGTAGGGAGGTAAGTACCTGCTCCGTACGATTTACGGCAGGTAGAGATCATGGGCTCATATCTAACATTTACGTTTCATCGATCCAAACGCAGGTTTATGCGTCAGGGCAAGACGGCTCAGACGTGGTTTACAAATTATCTTCATCGACACATCTATGGTGCTTGGGCCAAGCTTGGACTGATGCGCTGGCAGTTTGCAGCTTGGATACTACTCGCCGGCATTAGTGTTTTTGGTGTCTGGCAGGGCTTCGCTCGGCTCGATAGTCTCTGGCTTGCAGCGCAGCCAGTACCTGGCGGTGTGTATAGAGAAGGTATTGTTGGCCGTGTTCGGCAAGTGAATCCACTCTATGTAGAGAACTCAGCAACTGCCGATGTTGTTGATGTGGTCTTTTCAAAGCTGGTCCGTACGACCAACGGAACTGATCTGACTTCGGATTTAGCGACGAGCTGGTCGGTTACGCCGGATCGTCGTACGTACACGCTCAAATTGCGGCCCGAAGCCCGGTGGCATGACGGCGTCAAAGTAACCGCCAATGATGTTGCATTTACCTTTAGTGCCATTCAGAACCCTGATACGCGCTCGAACCTCTCGAGTAGTTGGGATAAGGTAGTCGTGACGGCGCTCGATGAGTCTACTGTCGAGTTCAAATTGCCAGCTAGCTATAGTGGCTTTTGGGCGGCCCTTGCACAAGTTGGTATCCTGCCTGAGCACCGGCTCGCTGGGATTCCGGCGACCCAGTATCGACTTGATGAGTTCAACCAACGGCCGATTGGTAGTGGTCCGTATATTCTTGATAACCTCAGCGTCGATAGTGACACTATTCAGCTTAGGCGTTACCCGGAGTATTTTCTAGGTAGTCCTCGGCTTGATGAGGTGAAGTTTGTGCAGGTGGATGATACTGATGCCCTCATCGACGCCTACGCCAAGCGGCGGATAGATGGTCTCTCACAAATTGAGCCGGCGAAGCTTGATACAATCAAAGGCTACAATAACCTGGAGGTGGAGGCGTATCGACTACCGAATTATGTGGGGGTCTTCTACAACACTGCTCAGCCGGAGCTGGCCGATAAGGGGATCCGTGCCGCCCTATCTCAAGCAGTTGACCGTAAGGCAATTCTCTCCGAGGTAGCAAATGATCAGGGAAATGTTTGGCAGTACCCAATTCCGGCTGGCTACTCCGGCTTTAATCCACAGGCTCGGAAGATTGGCTTTGACACACAGGCGGCCCAGGCAGCTCTCGCAGGGAAGATCACAAGACCACTGCGTCTCGTGACTGTAAACGCTGATCCATACCCTGAGATCGCCCGCCGTCTTCAGGAATCGTATCGAGCCGCTGGTGTAAGCCTTGAGGTGACGGCAGTTGATGCGTTTTCTTTGCAGCAAAATTACATACGGCCACGCCAGTACGATATCTTACTCTATGGTCAGGATATCGGTGCTGAGAGTGATGTCTTTGCCTTCTGGCACTCGTCACAGGCGACTGACCCCGGTCTCAATGTCTCACAGTATAAGTCAAAAGAAGCCGATGCCGCGCTTGAGCAGGCTCGCTTTGGGCGCGATCCAAGCTTTCGTGACGCGAAGTATAAGGAGTTTGTACGTATTTGGTCAGAAGACGTTCCAGCACTCTTGCTTTACTCGCCGGCTTACCTGTATGCTCATACCGTTGCGCTCGATGGAGTAACAGAGGGGAATCTCGTGACGCCGACAGACCGTCTGCGCGATATCCATCTGTGGTCACTAGAGCGTGAGCTCGTACCTATCAAGCAGAATTAGGCGCGCAGAGTTTTCTAGCAATACGCGGATGTGGTGAAACTGGTATACACGCTACGTTCAGGTCGTAGTGGGGGCAACCCCGTGGAGGTTCGAGTCCTCTCATCCGCACCAAATTTACTTTTAGCACCTATTTTTTGTTGATGTTCCATCCTGCCTCTTTGCACGAGGGGTGAAGAGGTGAGATGGAACGTCCGCTCACACACAGACTCAATATTTGAGGTGGATCATGGGCGATAAGCCAATCTATGACACGGCCGAAGGCATCCACATCTTCATGGCTTCGCTCGAGGGCTTTCATGCCCTCATCGCAGCTCGTCATGAAGCCGGCTACGAGCGTAGGGAAGACCTGACAGAGTTCTATGTGATGGGCCGATGGGGCTTCGATCGCACAGGCAATATCGGCATGGTCACGATGCGTGGCGAACATACGGAACAACCGCTCAAAGAGCTGTTTCCGGAGATTCCAGACATCATCACGTTCACTGAATTCCGGCAGATGCTGGTTGATGTCGGGCGTGGAGATGACTCGGTTGCGATCAACTTCAGTGACCAGACCTGGCCACCACCAGCAGGCATGGCCTGCACTGTCTGTGGGAAGACCTGGGCGATCGACAACGCGCATGATGCCCACACGAAGTACTCCTCTCAGGTGGAGAGCCTGGAGCTGTTCGTCGGTCGACTGCTGTCCGACTTCACGGATTCCCTCAAGGAGCGCAGTGACGCCACGTACTCCATGAATTCTGACAAGCCAGTCCGCAACGATCGCTATGTCGATCTCTCGCCGCACCCGAGACTTCGTGGAGCGCATGTGGTGAATGATCTGGGCTGGGTTGGGGCTTCCGTCGGCATCGGCCCCGACTACGTCATTCGCGACGGTGATGAGGGGTTTGTCCACGTCAGGACGTATCAGCACAGTGCATGCCATGCTGCCACATTGGCAGCACGCATGGAGGCCATGTACGACTCCGCTTTCCAGATGGCCGGCTACCAGGCTTCGCAACTCATCGCCATCCCAAACCAGTACGGCAGTGGGGACTATCTCGGACCTTGGTTCGAGGTTCGTACCGAGCTCGGGGTTATCACGATCGGTTGGCGACGGCGAGTCATCCAGATCGACTGGTCGCAGACTGGTCGTGATCTCGAGCACCTCTTCGAAGAGGCAGGAACCAAGGCCGCCCACTACGTGCATGCGTATGGGTATCGCGAGGCCTCCGAGTATCTCGGGCGCATCCGTGTGGCGCTCA
>CAYSMD010000004.1:0-4058 GCA_964432055.1 uncultured Candidatus Saccharibacteria bacterium | reverse complement strand
GTGTAGTACGGAGTAAAGAATTGCCAGATATCGCGGTAGTAATTCTTGGCAGCGAGCTGGTTTTCGTAGCTCTTCTCACTAGCGCGCTCAGGGTTATTATTTGTCTTTACGAGACGGGCATTGGCAGGTAGCCCCTCGATCACGCGAGTACAGTAGGCTTTTCCGGCTGGCAGTTCGAACTTAAAGACACCGCCGCTACCTGTAGAGCTTGTTACGCCATCAACACAGGTGATGAGCTTTACATTTGGCGTCATCTTGCCGTCCACATAGACGCGGCCTTGGACAGTGATATTCAGAGCATTCTTGGCTGGAGCTGGAGTGATCGGCTCGGCAGCCGGCCCGAGACGGGGTAGCTTGAGCGGGCTAATGGTACTTTGCTGGGTGGCCAGCTCTGGTGTGCGCCAGCAGCGATAGCTCGCATTCCAAGGCTGTGAGCCACGACGGGCAAAGGTATTATAGAAAGCTTGATCTTGAACTTCCGGCGGTGCTTGAGCTGGGTTTGGATACTGGGAGGCAAGCTCAGCGCCGACCGCGCCCTTCCAGGTTCGCGCGTCAAACTGATACGCACCAAAGTTTCCAGAGCCATTTGCTGCCGTGTAGCGTGGGTTGCTGTTGGGACCGGATCCAGATTCACAGCCGGCGATTCGTCCGCGCCAGAACTCAGCGTTTGTGTTCACCACAGGAGTCGAGCCGGCGAATGATGCGTAGATGACGAGCGTGCCAACCACAGCGAAAACTCCGAGTAAGCTAAAGAGTAGTGGCTGTCGGAATCGTTTGGTAGGTGTGAGGAGTTTTCCCGTAGATTTCGCAGTGTGAGAAGTAGTTGATTTTGTGATCTGTTTCTTAGCCATTACCTACCATCCTACCCATCTGGCTGCAATCTGTCAAAAGGCTTATGTTGTGGGCATCAAAAAAACTTGTTATGCTTGAGGGGATGAGAACATTTTATGATCGCCTCCGCAGCTCCTTGACGGGCGAAGTTAGTGCCGAGAAGTCCACTCGCGAATTCTTCTCGACCGACGGCAGTGTGTTTAAATTGATGCCGGCTGCTGTGGTATATCCACAAAATGAAGCTGATGTTGCTGAGGCTGTAACACTGGTGGCTCAGGCTGCTGCTAGCGGTGAGCAGTATCCAATCACGATGCGAGGTAAGGGTACCGACCAAGGTGGCGGAGCATTGGGCGAAGGCATCATGATGGTGATGCCGGCCCATATGAATCACTTTATTGATATCTCTAAAGACACGGTGACAGTTCAACCGGGGATGATTTATAAAGATCTCCAGCATCTTCTGCATAGCCACGGTCGCTTCTTGCCACCATATCCCGCGTCGATTGATTTTGCGACCATCGGCGGCGCAGTGGCAAATAATTCGGCTGGTGAGAAAACCGTGAAGTATGGCTCGACGCGTGATTATGTCGAGAAGTTGCGAGTTGTCCTCGCGAATGGAGAAGTGATCGAGACACGACGTTTGAGTGCGAAAGAGCTACGCGCCAAGCAAAAGCAGACCAATTTTGAAGGTCATATTTATCGCAATATCGACTATCTCATCGAGGAGAACTGGGACCAGCTGACAGAAGCCTACCCACGCGTCAGCAAAAACTCCGCTGGCTACGACCTCTGGCATGTGAAGGGACCTGACGGCAGCTTTGACCTCGGTCAGCTCATAGTCGGTAGTCAGGGTACGCTCGGGGCTGTTACGGAGATCACTCTCCGGCATGCGCCTTACAACCCGAAGACGCATCTCGTGGTTGGATATTTTGAAACCATGGAGCAAGCTGCCAAGGCTGTTGAGCTGGTGATGCCGCTCAAGCCATCGGCGCTAGAGGTAGTTGATAAGCATCTGCTCACATTCCTTCACGAACACGATCCGGAGCAGATCGAAGGGCTTTTCCCGGACAAAATTCCTGGTATCGTACTCCTGGTACAGTTTGATGACGCGAAGCTACGCATGCAGGCCAGTAAGGCCAAGAAGACAATCAAGGTTTTTGCAGAATATGCCTATCAGCATCGTCTGGCGATCGATGCGGCTGAGCAGACGAAACTGTGGAAGATCCGCCGTGGTGCCGCCGCGATTATCTGGAAGTTTCGTGGTACGAAAAAAGCTCTACCGATTATTGAGGACGGCGTTGTCCCTCTCGAGCAGATGCCACGGTTCATCGAGCAGGTCTATAAACTCTTCGAAAAGTATAATCTCGATATTGCGGTGTGGGGACATGCCGGAAACGCTAATTTCCATCTGCAACCATTCCTCAATCTGAGCTCCCAGACCGATCGTAAGAAGATGTTCGAGCTGATGAACGACTTCTACCGTATGGTGATTGAGATGGGTGGATCGACCTGTGGTGAACACAATGATGGCCGTTTGCGTGCACCGTATCTCAAGCGCCTCTATGGTGATCAGCTCTATGGTGTCTTTGAAGATGTGAAGAAAGTATTTGACCCGTTGAATATTTTCAACCCTGGTGTAAAGATTGGTGTGGCGCTTAAGGATCTGCCACGTATGCTGCGTAAGGAATACTCCATGCAGCACCTGGCTGATCACTTACCAAATAATTATGACAACTAGGAGCTAGCAATCATGGCAGGCAAAAATACCTCAAATATGAACCTCACGCGTCTGATGATGGTGATCATTTTTGTGTGGTTTCTCATTCTGACATTTCTGGGTAATCTATTTGGTCAGCTCGGGCTTGGACTGACGCTACTGGTTGGTGGTATCTGGGCGCTGGCGCGGAGCAAAGAGACGTGGCGGAAATATCAGGCTGACTGGAAGAAGCTTCCAGCTAAGCAGCGGACGGTCTGGAATACACCAAAGAAATCATATTTTTACTTTAATGTGCTCTTCCTGATCCCGTTCGCAATCGCTCTGGGTATGCTCCTGATTTTCATGGCCTACATGGGTCTCTATTTGGGGTGACGAGACCGTAATTATCTGGTAGAATATGCTCTGTTGCTTTTCTGGCAGTACCTCAATGACAAACAACATAATATGCGGACGTGGTGGAACTGGTAGACACGCTAGCTTGAGGGGCTAGTGCCCAATTACGGGCGTGGAAGTTCGAGTCTTCTCGTCCGCACCAATGTAAGAACTCCCGAAAGGGAGTTTTTACATTGGTTTATTGCCCGAGGAAGAAGAAAATCCCAAGATAGGTATAAAAGCCTAGCACGATTATCGTGCATATGAAGTTGATAAGAAGATAGCGTTCATAGTGCTTGACCCCTCGATTCTGGTAGACGGTCACGAGTGCTGCGGGCGAAAAGAGGAGCGGCAGTCCGGTAGCAGAGACGAGTGAATCAAGGGACGCTGCCGATCTGGTGTTTGGGTAGAGCCAATACGTCAGAGACATGAGTACTGTTGTTGCGATGATACTGACACTCAAAAACGTCATCCAGAAGCAAATATTCAGTGGCTTGCGTTGGCTCATGTTACTTACGGAGCTGGCGGTAGAGGTAGGTGTAACCCACGAGAGTCACCGGCAGAGTAATCACGATTCCAATGCCGAACATCAGGAGGCCCAAGACGTTTAAGAGGATCATGACCAGCCAGTAAGCGAAGAGATCCCATTCGTGGCCCTGCACCATGCGTGCTGATTCTTCGAAGGAAGCGGCGATCGAGAGCTTCCTGTCTACCACGAGATAAGTCGCGAACTGGTACTTCATACCCCAGTAGAGACCAGGTACAACAAACAGCATGAGACCACCAAAGAACATGATGAGATAGAGAATGGCGGTAACGATGTATTTCCCGAACAGGTGCACGTGAAAGAGTTCGCCAATACTCAAGTCTTTCTTGTCGACACTCTTGATCGTGGTGCGCACCATGCCAAGGGTCACAAGGGCAATCAGTGCAATAAATATCCCACGTACAACAGGTGTGTAAACGCTGCCATCGAAGAAGACTTCAAAAACCGACGGAATCAGATTGAAGAGTACGATGAGGAAGGCCAGAGTGAGGTAGAAGCCCAGGTATTTGCTGGTGGCTTGCCAGCCAGCTGAGAGGGCGGCAGTGAGATTGAGTTGGGCGTCTTTTTTCGGCATAGTTAAAAACTCTTATG
>CAYSMD010000003.1:0-41442 GCA_964432055.1 uncultured Candidatus Saccharibacteria bacterium | reverse complement strand
GTCATCGTGGCGTCAGGACAGGTGCAGCCACGCAAAGGCGTCGCCGACTTCCGCTTAGTGGCGGAAGAGCTAAGCGATTATCATTTCCTCTGGATCGGCGGTATCCCATTCGGGAAGTTTGCAGATAAGACTGCCAACATGGAACAACTCATGAAATCAGCACCCAAGAATGTTACGTTTACCGGCGTTGTTGAGCTACCGGTAGCGCGCAAGCTCTACCACCTAGCCGACGTCTTTTGGCTACCCTCTTATCAGGAGACATTTGGTCTTGTAGTCGTCGAAGCGGCAGCCTGTCGATTGCCAATCGTACTACGAAACATCCCCGTCTATCACGATATCTTTGATGGCTCATATATAGCCGAAACAACAAATGCTGGCTTCAGTAAGTCTATAAAAAAACTTATTGAAAACCCCAAGATGTATAAAAAACAACAGAAATTATCAGATGGACTAGCCCTCCGCTATGCCTCAAAGACGCTCGTACATAATTATGAAACACTGTATAAGAGTCTGATAGGTGACTACTCATGAAAATCGTTTTCTTTACTGATTTTTACTTTCCTGATCTCAATGGTGTCTCGGCTGCTGTAGAGCTTTCAGCGCAAGGCCTGCGTGATCTTGGACATCGCGTGTATATCGTGGCGCCTGCAGCCGCCAAGCCAACCCCCAACGATCATCCAGACGTCATTCGCCTCCCTTCAACACCGGGTGTTTGGTATAAGGAGATGCGCGATGGCATCATGACACCTAAATACGCCACAAAAATCAAGGCCCTTGATGCCGATATTTACCACATTCACACAAATGGCGTGACCGGCCTCAGTGCTATGCGACTCATGTTCTCACTTGATATGCCGGCAGTTGCTCACTATCACACCGACTACGAAGAATATTCAAAGATTTATCGCGGAATGTGGGCCGGCATACTCACCGCCAGCCTGTTTGGACCACTATTTGTGGGCCAACAAAAGGCCTGGCCGGAATCCTTGCAGGGCATTCGTCCGAAAAAGTCCTTCAAGGAGTGGAATGACAATATGGTGCGCAATCTTATCCGTCTCTCCTACATTTACTTCGGACAAATTATCGTGCCATCGCAAAAGATGAAGGATAAGCTGATCTCATACGGTGTGAATCGCCCTATCGCTGTTCTGCCAACCGGCCTCAACCCAGAGGAGTTTCAAATACTCGAGCAACCGAGCAAACAGGGTGGCTTTTCTTTGCTCTATATTGGGCGGGTCTCGAAAGAAAAGAACATTGATGTACTTATTGACGCCGCAAAGATACTAGCTCATAAGGGAATTGATTTTCACCTTAAGATCGTTGGTCCAGGACCGTACTACCTTACTAAGGTGAAGCAACGAGTAAAAAACGAGGGGCTCGAGAAGTTCGTTAGTCTGACAGGCGGCCTGCCACGCGAGAAAGCGCTTGCTCAATATCTGCAAGCTGATGCCTTTCTCTTTCCTTCGATGACCGACACGCAAGCGCTAGTACTCAACGAAGCAGCGTACGCCGGCCTGCCGCTCGTGTATTCGGACCCAGAGATTTCTCAAATCGCCAAAGACGGTGAAACCGGCATAATCGCCAAGCCAACTGGTGCCAGCTACGCGGATGCCATTGAATTCTTAATGGCGAATCCACAAAAAGCTAAAGAGTGTGGTAAAAAAGGCAACAGTTTGGCCTCGAAGCTCACCATAGATAACCAGGCAAAAGCTCTCGAAAAACTCTATAAAAATACCATCAAGCAACACACCCCTTATGAAAACTCCTTCTAAAAAAACTATCCTGATTTTGTCTTCAAGCTTTGGCCAAGGCCACATGGCAACTGCACGCGCTCTCGAGTCAGCCGCCATAAGCCATCCCGAGCTTGGTGTTCAGGTAAAGATCATCGATTTCTCAGAGGAAATTGGTAAGCTCTTCAATAAGACATCGAAGCGAATGTATGAGATCAATACAAAGCATCTGCCCGCACTCTATAAATGGATGTATGTATCGAGCGACATTACCCATACGCCAATCCGTTTAGCGAATCTCCTCAGCTATCCACTGAGAAGGAGCCATCTCAAGAAACTCCTTGAAGAGAGTAAGCCGGATCTCATTATTTCCAACTACCCGATCTGGCAGTACATTGCCTATCAGCTTGCGAAGAAATATTTTCCTACCATTGATTTTGTCACGCTCGTCACCGACTCAATTACCGTCCACTCATCATGGACCATTCCAGACAGTGATTATTACATCGTAGCTAACGAGCCAACCGCCGAAAGTCTCAGCACCCTCGGCGTCGCGAGCAAAAAAATCCATGCTTTGGGATACCCGGTTCATGAATCATTTAGCCACACTAACCTTGATTTTTCATCTGTAAAAGACACATTGGGCCTTCCAAGAAAAAGAAAACTAATTTTGTTCAGTGCATCAGCTCTCCGCACCGGCTATGTAAAGCGAGTAGTGCGAGCAATCACAAGCCAATATCCAGATTATTCACTAGTCGTGGTGACCGGACGTGATGAAGCACTACATAATTCACTGAAAAACGACTTCCCCTGGCAATCACCGCACAGCATATTGCTTGGCTGGACGAAAGATATGCCGCAGCTCATTATGGCAAGCGAACTGATCATTACCAAGGCTGGAGGCTCGACAGTCATGGAGTGTATCGCTGCCGGTAAGCCACTCATTATCAATAAGATCATTCCCGGCCAAGAAGAAGGTAACGCTGAGCTCGTAGAAAAATACCAGCTAGGGGCTGTCGCCCGCAAAAGCACTGATATCCTGCGTGAGATGGAAGATATTTTCAGCAACTACGCCGACTACCAAAAAAGGCTGCTTTCACTAGCGAGACCAGATGCTGCTCGAGTAATTATTCAATACCTCTCCGAACAATTGCAGAATCCATAGCGCTTACGTTTTTGGCTTGATTCAGATATCATAGAGTGAGTATGGATATGCCAAATTCACTTCCCGAGATCCACTCTGCTCACCACCGACTGCAGTTAGACACCACCGGGGTTGAGACCGAGATCAGACGCGACTACATTCACGACTATTACGTCCTGATTGCACCAAAACGTGCAAATCGCCCTTATGATGCTGCCCTGAACGACCATCCGCTCATAGAGACTGCGAGCTCACCAAGACTTGACCTCCAAGCTGAAGTCTACACCTACCCTGAAGATGACGGTGATGGCTGGGCGGTCAAAGTGGTCGAGAATAAATTTCCCGCGCTCACCCTAGAGAACCCTAACGCCTATGGCAAGCAAGAGATCGTGATCGATACGCCGCTTGCAAACACGGCTTTTGGCGAATTACCCCCTGAGCAGATCGAGAAAGTACTACTCACCTATCAGGCGAGATCTAAGGCCCTTCGTGAGCTCCCACATATTCAGTATGTGAGTATCTTTCGTAATGACGGGTTTGAAGCTGGCGCCTCGCTTGCGCACGCCCACTCTCAGATCTTCGCACTCCCCATTATCCCCCCTCGCATGCGACAAGAGTCAGTAACTATTGAAGCACTCGCCGCGGAGAATAGTCGCGACCCTTACGACGACATTATCAAGTTCGAACAACGAGAGAAGCTACGAGTCATTGCAGAAAATGACAGCTGGATCTCTTTCGCACCCTATGCTGCTCTATGGCAGATGGAGGCGTGGGTACTCCCCAAGCGCTCCATGCAAGACCTTAGTAGCGTAACTCCAGATGAAATAAAGCTACTTGCGCCCCTACTTACTCAGCTCACAAGTCGGCTAAACGAAAACGATATTAACTTCAACCTCTCAGTTGAAGAGGGTATATCCCATCACCAGAGACTTAGTCTCAAGATTCGTGGTCGCAATGTCGTATCGCCCTGGGGAGGGCTCGAGGTGACAACCGGAATGATTATCAATACGATTCCGCCAGAATCAGCCGCCGGTTGGTATCGCTCCGCTCAATAACTCCCATGCTTGCACGCTCATAATTTGTTCGGTATTGTGTTCGTATAACTGACTACAGACATGCTATCCCACATTCACACACTCACTCATATCGGGGCTAAGCCCTACAAAGTAACACTCGAAACTGACTTGTCTGCTGGCCTGCCCGGGATGTCTCTCGTAGGGCTAGCGTCAAAAAGCATCGAGGAAGCACGTGAGCGCGTTCGTAGCGCCATAAAAAACTCCGGGCTCACATTTCCTGCTCGAAAAATCGTCATCAACCTGTCGCCTGCTGATCTCGCCAAACACGGGACGAGCTTCGATCTTGGAATGGCGGTTGGCATACTCGTCGCTAGCAAACAAATACCTGGACCTCTAGCCGACACATGCTTCGTCGGCGAACTCTCTCTCAACGGGCGGCTAATGCCGACGAATGACACGTATGCGTCAGTCCTGGCTGCGGCAGATTCGGGCTTTCGGACAATCATAGTGCCTAAGGGAAGCAAGATCCCACCGAAAGACTTCATTCAAAATCTCGATGTCTATGTCGCTTCAACCTTGCGCGAGACGTACGATTGGCTTTTGGGAGCCACACCCCTCAGTAAATATCGCTATATCGATAAACCCACCGAAAAATCACCAAGCTATGTTGACTTTTCTACAATACGGGGCCTAGAAAAAGCAAAGCGAGCCTGCTCGATTGCCGCTGCCGGGAGCCACAATCTACTTCTCAGCGGGCCACCCGGCAGCGGGAAGACGCTCTTAGCTCAGGCGATGCCAGGAATTCTACCAAGACTATCTCTCGATGAGGCACGTGAGGTCGCCTATCTCCACAGCTTACGAGCAGATACTTCTTCGCAAGACATAAACGATCTCATACCGCCCTTTCGATCACCGCATCACACCGCCAGTGCTGTAGCAATTATTGGCGGCGGAACACACCCAAAGCCTGGCGAGATAAGTCTCGCCCATCGTGGCGTCCTCTTTTTGGACGAACTAGCCGAGTTTCAGCGAGCGACACTTGAATCACTTCGCCAGCCTATCGAGGATGGAACAGTGCACATTTCACGGTCACAGGCTGCCGTAGAGCTCCCGGCACAATTCATGCTGATTGCAGCATCAAACCCATGCCCATGTGGCTTCGTAGGTAGCACTAACGGCCGATGTGACTGTTCAACCGCATCAATTCATAGGTATCAAGCCAAGCTTTCAGGACCTCTGCTGGATCGCTTTGACCTACACTGCGTGATACGTGAGCCAAGTCAGCTAAGCCCATATGAGCACAAAGGAGATATGATCACTTCAAAACGGCTTCTCGAGCAGGTTCAAGACGCGAGAGATCGTCAAAACCACAGATTTGCAAATGAAGATTTTTCAACAAACCGTTCCATACCTACCGATAAGCTCCGTGAATACTGTAGAGCATCGGCAGCAGCCAAAACTCTGATAGACACCGCCCTGGCTAGGCAGCGCTTCACACAGCGCGCAATCACCAGAGCAATAAAAACCGCGCGCACGATCGCCGACCTCGACGGTTGCGACATCATCGAGGTCGAGCACATCGCTGAAGCCCTACAGTTCCGGGAGGCGGAACAAACAACTACTTTGAGCCAAGCTGTATAAGTGAGTTCAGCCACTCATCCAGTTGAGTAGTCCGGAATACTATAAAAATACCGACGTAGACAACGATCACCGCGAGCGCAACTAAAGCAATATATACTAACTCTTTTCGAATAAACCGAGTTTCGCTCTCTGGTAACTTCGTGAACACTTTAGCCTCTGCCGTACGCTTCTGTGGGGCGTCAGTCTGATGACTCGAAACAGACTCATCTACTACCGCTTCAGAGTCTGCTCCTGAACCAGTAGCTACTGTCTTGCCCTTCTTCTGCTGATAGCGCAGATGCCGTTTGCGCTTTTGTGCCATGACTGTCTCCTCTTCATGTATGTAAGTCGATTGGGCTATTCACTACAATACCCTATCGAGTAACTTGATTACATAGTCTATCTTACCGCATACCGCCAGATGACCCTATCCTTGCCAATAGTTTCTTCTGGAAGCTATAATGTCTACAGATTAGAGGGGTAGCCTGTTCATGGAAGTTTTTCTCATCGTAATTGCAATTATCTTAGTCGCTGTCAGCGGCTGGCTATACTATCGCGTGCGTACCATCGAGCGCCAGTTTGGAATATTCTTCCAAGGAACGCAGCCCCAGCCCGTTATGCGAGCCCTCAATCAGTATGCCCAGGCAGTAAAAGAACAGTCGGGCTCAATCAAAAAGCTCGAGCATGACTTAAGGCTCACAAATGATCTTGCGCGAAACGCCGGAACAAGAATTGGCTTTGTGCGCTTCAATCCCTTCAACGACACGGGTGGCGATCAAAGTTTCTGCCTAGCAATCATTGATGATCATGGCAGTGGATACATCCTATCGAGTATTCATGCCCGAACCGGTACACGTGTCTACGCAAAGCAGATCCAAGCTGGCCACAGCTCGCATAACCTTTCGGACGAAGAGTCAGCCGCACTCACGAAAGCCCTGAAATCAGACTCCCGACAAACCCATGCCCGCTAAACGCTCCCCCTTCGACTATCGGCAGATGGCCGGCTTTTACTTCTCCGCGAATACAGAAGTAAAAGGCAATCTCAATGAGACCGAAGACGTCATAGTTGACGGCAGATTCGATGGCAATATCGTTACGACCGGATTCTGCGAAATCACCGAAAATGGAGTTTTGAAGGGCAACCTTACAGCACGCAATGCGACGATACTGGGAACCACAGATGGGGAGATAGCTACTCACGAAAACCTTGTTGTAAAAAAATCATCAAATATTCATGGCTACGTGATTACCCCAAAAATCAGCATAGAAAGTGGTGCTATCGTGAATGCACGAATAAAACAGCCAGCTCATCAATCAACAGGTTTAGCAGCACATGAATAGCGTCATCGTTGATCCTGCCCTAGCTGAATCCCTCCCGAACATCGAACGAGATCTCTATAGTGCAGCTAAGGAGGCTCGCCTGGAAGTAATCGTCTCTATTGCCTCAAGCCTAGAGACTAGCGTGCAAGCCGCCCTGAATCAAAATACAACAACCGTAATCGCCTATGGTGGCTTCGACTGGTACGATCGAGTAATCTCGGAAATGTGTAGGTCATATGTGCAGCACGGCAACAAGCCGCCGATCTTTGGCCATATCCAGCCCACGAAACTCCCTACCCTTATCTCGCAGCGCCTTCCAGCAGCCTACTCACTCCGCCACCTAAAGAGTGCCTATGCCCTCATAGCCCAGCGTAAGATCGTCGAGAAGCCAGCATTTACTTGCTCAAAAGAGATCTGGTTCACGCACTCACTCTCCCTTTCGATACATGATGCACATCATCTCGAAAACACACGTCTCCTCATCCAGACGCCACGAGGTAGTAATTTCGCCTTACGAGCACCAATAGAATCGTTAGAAATAACTGTTAATGACTCCATCCAGCTGAGCGATACATCGTCTGCCAATCTGACAATCGCGGGCATTTCCACTTCTAAAGTAACGAAGAATACGGATACTTTACTTACTCAGAAAGAAGTTGAAAGCCTCAAGCAATCAAGCAGCAATAAACCTGCAAAGTCGTTTCAGGTCTTAATGAGTACAGCCTCAATTCATGCCCCTCAGCACCTATTTAGCGCGCACTTTAACCGAGAAATCCCCGCCCACTGCACGATCGAAGCAGCCGATTTTGCCATCCGAGTGATAACCGAGAAAAACTTGGTCGGTAAATATTGATTTATCTGGAATTCAGTGGTATGATGGGCAATACAAACGAACGGGAGTACAGGTAGCATTAGTCAGAAACGCGTACGCATCAATCACCAGATCACGGCATCGTCCGTCCGTCTAATTGGTGCGAATTCAGAACAGCTCGGTGTCGTCTCTCTAGCAGAGGCCCGCCAAGCAGCTGAAGACGCAGGCCTCGACCTGGTCGAAGTTGCTCCTCAAGCTACTCCCCCCGTCGTTCGCGTCATCGACTGGGGAAAGTATCGTTACGAGCAGGATAAACACCTGCAAAAAGCCAGACGCAATCAGAAGCAAGTCGACATCAAGCAAGTCCGCGTTGGCCTGAAGACCGATACACATGATATCGAAGTAAAGACGAAGGCCGCACGTAAGTTTCTTGATCAGGGCCACAAGGTAAGAATCAACCTCCGCTTCCGTGGACGCGAGATTACCCACCCTGAATTGGGACGTGGTGTACTCGAAAGATTCACTGCCCAGCTCACCGACGAGGCTACGATAGAACAACCAATTTCTATGAGCGGTCGAGAACTGTCCGTAGTATTAGCAAGGAAAAAAGATGCCAAAAGTTAAGACTCGAAAAACTGCCGCCAAGCGCTTCAAGATTACAGCGCGCGGCACCCTTCTCCGTCGCAATGCTGCTCGAGCCCACAAGCTCATCGGCAAAGGCGGGGCGCAAAAACGTGCCTACACGAAAGAGCAGGCCGTCAATGCAACGAATGTTCGCACAATTAAGCGAATGTTGGGAGTGAAGTAATGCGCGTCAAACGATCAGTAACCGCTCGACGGCGTCATAAAAAAATCCTCAAAATGACCAAGGGCATGGGACATACTCGACGTGCTTCCTACAGAAAAGCACACGAGGCAGTCCTCAAGGCACTCAGCTACTCCTACCGCGATCGTCGCAATAAGAAGCGCGATTTCCGGTCTCTTTGGATCCAGCGCATTAATGCGGCAGCACGAGAAGAAGGTACCACCTATTCGCAACTCATTGCTGCGCTCTCAAGTGCAAATATCACGCTCAACCGCAAGATGCTTGCCGAACTCGCAGCTCGTGAACCAGCTGCCTTCAAGGCAGTCGTCGAAAAAACTCGCTAGCCAGATCTTGTTCTATATAAAAAGCCGCTCTCGAAGCGGCTTTTTTGCACGATATATCCAGTAGCATGATCTCAGAACTCTATTGTACCGATCGAGCACGCCCTGCAATTAAGTCCCTCACTAAGCCCGTCAGCTTCTGCTGAAATATTTCCTCAGAGAATTCTTGAGCCCTAGCTTTCATCTTTGACGGCACATAGTCATCTGCCCGGAAATCACGCATGACAGCAGCAAAAGCGGCAGCTGTTTGCTGCTTGACCAATACACCGGTCACGCCATCGACAACCGTCTCCGATGCGCCACCCTGATCAAATGCGATCACCGGTGTCCCTGCTGCCATCGCTTCAACTGGCACGATACCAAAGTCCTCGAGTCCAGGAAAAATCAGCGCCTCTGCGTGTTGAACATAGGCCTCTAATTCCTCATCACTTGCCTGCCCCAGAAAGCGCACACGCGGTCCAGCTATAGCCTTTAAGCGTGATAATTCACTGCCATTTCCCAATACGATGAGTGATTGATCGTTGCGCGTCGCAGCCTCAACCGCGATGTCAAAGCGCTTATACGGGATCAGTCGAGAAACTACCACAAAATATTTATCTGGTGCGTCTGCCGGACGCTCACGCTCAGTCTGAAAACGGTCTGTTTCGACCGATGGATACAACACATCTGCCGGCCGACGATAATACTTCTCGATCCGCTTCTGAACTGTGATCGAATTCCCTAAAAGATAATCTGCCCGCTGAGCGGCGGCAAAATCCCACCGACGCGAAGACTTAAGGTTTGCCTTCAGCTGCCAACGTGCCAAGGGGTTGAGCCAACCAAAGCCTGGATTTTTCAGATAATCTTGGTAGTGACTCCAAAAATAACGGGTCGGCGTATTAATATAGCTGATATGTAGGGTGGATTCAGATGTAATCACCCCCTTTGCTTCGGCTGTTGACGAGGTGATTACAACGTCGTACTGGCTGAAGTTGAAAGACTCGAATGCATAACGCCGCAGTGTCGGGAATAACTGGTGCTTTTGTTTCGCAAGCGGAAGCTTCTGCAAAAAGGAGGTTTTTACATCATATTTTGCGAATTCTGGCATGCGCCCAGGATGATACACGCTCGTATATAAATCAGCCTGTGGGAACGCCCTCAGCATACTTAGAACGACTTTTTCGGCTCCACCCATATTTGTGAGCCAATCATGAACGATTGCTACTCTCAGATCCTGAATCGCACGAGCCACTTAATTAGTACCCTTTTCGTCGCAGAACGACGCCAACTGTACGCCACAGAATCCTCAAATCCATGCCAGCGCTCCAATTTTCGACATAATAGACATCGAGTTTGATTCGTTCTTCAAAGGACACATCATTTCGACCGGAGACTTGCCATAAACCGGTCATTCCAGGCTTAATCAGGAGAAAGGTCGGTGTATGTTCTTGGTAGCGCTTCAGCTCATCTTCGGTAACCGGGCGTGGGCCAATAAGACTCAACTCTCCACGTACCACATTGATCAACTGCGGCAGCTCATCAAGACTCGTCTTCCGCAGAAAATTACCAATGGGTGTGACTCTCGGATCATTCTTGAGTTTCTGTTCCTTCTTAAATTCTTCGACGAGCTGCTTATCGCCAATTTCTGCAAGTATTTCTGCATCACTTTTTCCGCTAAACCCAGAACCCGTTGAATACTTCATATGCATCGATCGAAATTTCCACACCTGAATTGGCCGACCATGGCGACCAATTCGCCGGTGTCGATAAAATACACTGCCACCATCCGTCAGCTTTACGATCAGTCCAACAATTAAGAACAGTGGAGATAGGATAATCAGCCCTACTAAAGCACCCACGTAGTCAAAGAGGCCCTTATATATCCGCCACCATCCATCGAGAGGTGTGCGCACAATCTCGAGTAACGGGTAGTCCGCCAGAAGCGTGGATTGAGTACGGGTATGGTACAAAGCTGCAAGCGTCGGAACAAATTTATAGATTATATGGTTCTCATGCGCAAAGCTCAGATACTCTATCTGATCCCGCTCACTTGGCGCACTATCTGCCACATAAAGCTCATCAATGTGCCTTCGCTTGACGAGCCTTGTGAGCTGATCGATTGTTTTTGCGCTTCGCGGAACTGTCCGCACTAGCCTAAACCCACTATTTCGTTGTAGAAAATACGTTATGTCATCGGCAACTTGGCCCGATCCAATCATCACAACCTGCCGAATACCAATGCCAAACCTGAATAGCCATCTTTGGAATACGTTCACTAGGAAGCGCATCAATATTACTGACAAAATCGAGATCACAAACCCATAAAAAACCACCGCCTTCGAAGGAAAGAGAGGTTTTATTGAGAAAAAGTCGACGATTATGAGAAACATCGTACTTGCCGAAACGGCTATCACGACTTTTCCATACTCTCGCCATCGGCTTCTCGTCGATTCAAAGTTATAGAGCCCAACGAGCGCAAAGAAGGCGATCAATATCGGTAGCAACGCTAGTAATGCCCATACGTACTCTCTTCCTGGCACCTGGTAGACAGTTGGCTTGAGCGTGTACTCCACTCGAATAATATAAGCCAGCACAAAGCTCGCCAGCACAGCCAGCACATCAAGTGGCACAAGAAGTAGATTAAACAGTAATTCGCTTCGTTTGCGCATATCTATGCCTATTCTATCAGGTTTATGAGTAATCCGCAGAAGCTACCTAGCTTCTCTTTACTTAGGTAGCTTGTGCGGACAAGTAAGCGATAAGCCGAATTCTGTTGCCAGCTCACCTATCGAGCCGACCGACAATCATCTCTCTCTTCCCCTTTCGGGACAGCGTCGTGGTTCACCCACGATCATGCGACGTATCCGGTTTAACCAAGAGCGAGTACTCTCTAGCGCAAAGCGCTCGGATCCATAAGCCTTGCAGCAGGTGGGGTTTACCGCCTTACGCCGTCGCCGGCGTAAACTGGGCGCTCTTACCGCCCTCTTTTCACCCTTACCGAAACAAAGTCTCGGCGGTATCGTCTCTGTGGCACTTTCCCTCGGGTTGCCCCGGGTTGCCGTTAGCAACCACCTTGTACTCGAGCTGTTCGGACTTTCCTCTCCAGTCAATGACTAGAGCGATTGCCTGCTTACTTGCATAAAATATTATACAAGCCAATTGTTAATTTGTCTAGGCTAGATGGGCGTCCAGACACTCATTGACCGCGGTGTCGGCAACTTGGTTCTCAGCCCGCGGAACATGCTCGAAGACCACGTCTAGGCCCTCGAGGAGCTCTTGAATACGCTTAAAGGCGGCCTGCATATCTGGATGCTTCACCTTGTAGTCGCCATTCAGCTGACGAACAACGAGCTGGCTGTCTAAATAGAAATCAGCTGCAGTTAGTCCTTTGTCTCGCAAAGCCTCAAGACCAAGCTCCACCGACCGGTATTCAGCTACATTATTCGTTGCGACACCCAGATAATCCGTGCGCGTCTCAATAACCTCACCATCACTATCCAGCAAAACAGCTGCAGCTGCAGCTGGCCCTGGATTACCTCGAGAGCCGCCATCTCCATGAATCCGAATTCGCATACCCACCTACCTTCCTAGCCAAACTAATAAAATTAATGTCGCGAAGGCAAGCCGATAGATGAGAAACACTCGCAAATCGTGCTTCTGAACATAGCCAAGCAACCACTTGATGACGAGCATACCTAGAATCGCTGCAACTGCAACGCCAATCAGCACGCCAAGGAGCTCTGAGCTTGTGGGCTGACTAGCTACAATCTGCCGTGACTTGTAGAGACCGGCACCAAGAGCTATCGGCGTACCCAAAAGAAAACTAAAGCGGGCTGCCGCCTCGCGCTTATAGCCAGTCGCCAAGCCTGCTGCAATCGTCGCACCAGAGCGCGACGTGCCAGGAATGAGGGCAAGTGCCTGCGCGAGGCCAATAATCAGAGCATGCTTCTTGGTCATTTCACCCATATCACGACGCAGTGCCGCATTCGTATCAATATACCAAATGACCCCCGTAGTGAGCAGCATACCTATCGCCGCCACTGGGATTGCAAAACTACTCTCATGAAAAACGCTTTCAATAAGGCTATCTCCAAAAAAACCGATTACCCCGCCGGGAATAGACGCCAGTGCAATCAGCCACAAGAACTTATCACGACGCTGTATATATCCCCAAAAATCTCGCCAGAAAAACAATAAGAGCGCCAAGGAGGTTCCTACGTGCAACGCCGCATCAAATGCGAGGCCCTGAGCGGGAAACCCAAATAGCCAGGGCACTATCAGTAGATGGGCACTCGAAGAAATTGGCAAGAACTCCGTTAATGCTTGAATGATTCCCAATACCGCAGCCCAAACCCACATCATCAAACTGTGTGCCCCTGGATCGCTGCTCTGAGCTTATTTGCCTCTGCGCGAATTTCAGAGACTGGCGGGTGCTGAGCGGCAGCCGGGTTCATATCAGATTCGGCATACAGCGGATAGATATGAATATGAGTATGATCTACTTCCATACCGGCGACCGCCAAGGCGACCTTAGGGCAACCATAGAGACGCTTCTGTACCTGGGCTATCATCTTTGCCAGGTGCATTACTCGATCAAAGAGTGAATCTGGCAATGCTTCAAAGTCAGGAATTTCATCTACTGGGATAACCAGACAATGACCCGGGTTGTGCGGAGCGATCGTCATTATCACAAATACATATTCATCCTGGTAGAGAATCTCTCCAGGAATCTTCCCAAGACGTATTTGCGTAAATATTGATGGTTCTACCATATAAATGCCATTGTCCCATAAAACTGGTCGGGGTGACAGGACTTGAACCTGCGACCTCACGGCCCCCAGCCGTACGCGCTACCAACTGCGCCACACCCCGCTTTACCTATCGATTGTAGCATCTTTACACGGTGAGTTGACGCTCTGCAATTTTTACATAATACTTATGTTATAGCATGAATACCCGGCAACCTATCACCAAATCAAATGCACTACTCGCTTTCGTGGCGAAGCACGGGGTAACCTCTGAAGCATCGATTATTAAGGACAAGCCCCTCCTGGAACTTTTCTCCTGGCATACTTCCCGAGCGCCGAAAGCCCGCATAAAAGATACGCTGGCAATCCTGGTCCGTCAGGGCGCTCTCTCTCAAGGACAAATCGATACTGAAAAGATCTATAAGATCACATCACGTGGCCAAAGCAGCCTGACCAAGGCCCAACTACGCAAAAGCATCACTGTCAGCAGCGCTCAGCAAGCCTGGAACGGCCGATGGATGTTTGTGACCTACCAGATACCGGAAAGCCATAAGATTGCGCGCAATCAATTCCTCATTGAGCTCAAGCGTATTGGCTTCCTGCGCTACGGTTCAGCACTCTGGATCTATCCCTTCGATGTCAGTGTTGAGATCAAGAAAATCGCCCACCACCTAAAAATCGACGAGCACATCGATATCTTACGGGCCGACAGTATATCGAGTCCCACCCTCTGGAAACGCAAGTTTCACCTATAACAAAAACCCCATCCGGGGTGCCGGCAGAATCCTTGAATATCTTCCCTGGCAAACTACCAGGTGGGTGTCCGCAGCCCCAGCTGTCTCCTATTCAGAGATCAACTGCGCAATCTAGGTCTCCCGTACAAATCATTAAGCAGAAAAGATATTCGTTCCGTCGTACACCCTAGAAAGGGTTATGAGATCTAGTATAGCGGTTTTTCAACCCGAGTAGAAGCTCTTGTGTGACTAGATACCAATGAGCAAAAATCGGGTAATGCCTCGTACTGCAGTACCAAGAAACGGCGAGATAAAGGGAAATGCCAGTATGAGGAATAAGAAAATCACTAAAGGCCCCGACTGCTCAAACCGCTCCATCACCTCTTGGACTTTTGCTGGTACAAAAGCATATACCACCCTAGAGCCATCTAGTGGAGGTATCGGGATTAGGTTAAAAAGAGCCAGAGCTAGATTCACCGTAATCATACTCAACAGTAAGCCCCCTCCAGCCGTGAGTAGGCTTGGAGCAAGCCGTATGATCAGAGCCACGATGATAGCCAGCAAGATGTTACTCGCCGGACCAGCCAACGCCACAAGCGCTGCACCCTTCTTGCCGTAGCGAACCATATATGGATTAAATGGCACTGGGCGCGCCGCGCCGAATATTACCGGACTTCCGGCGAGTATGAGGAGAATTGGTAGAGCTAGTGTGGTCAGAGGATCAATATGTGCCACAGGGTTCAAGGTGAGTCTACCCTCATGACGAGCTGTAGGATCACCAAGTGCGTTGCTTGCAGCTGCATGACTGTACTCGTGGATCGTGATAGCCACGACATAGATAAATATCAGACTAATGATGTCGACCGGGTTAAAACTCATGTTAGTAGTATAGCATTTAGCGCGATGGTGTAGGGTTGCCAAGAATGGGCTTTTCTGGTAGGATTGTGAGGTTAGGAAATTACTCTATGGCATACAAATGTGACATTACCGGTAAGGGCAAGCAATTCGGCCACAATGTGAGCCACTCAATGCGCGCCACTCCAAAAGTCTGGAAGCCAAATCTCCAGAAGAAAACTCTCATCATCAACGGTGAGAAGGTTCGCGTTAAGCTCGCAGCATCAACCATCCGAACGCTCAAAAAGCATCAGCGAGATCTCGCTGAAAGCGAACTCAAGACTTCATAAATCTTGAGCCTCTACTAAAAACCCCCTCGTTCGAGGGGGTTTTTAGTCTTTGCAGTACGAGCGCTATTGGGTTAAGACGATCAGGGCTCGCTTCTCTTCGGCCAAATCCTTAGTTGTCAGCTTCAGCTTGGGCACAATCTCCGCCTTTAGCTGCAAATCTTTTTCTAGCTCCTCAGTTGGCATCGGAATCTGAACAGGAATGAGGTAATTGGCTTCAAGACGAGCAAATAGGCTCACAATATCTTCTGCCTTACCTTCCTTGAGCCACAACAACAGAACATCTGCAGGCTGGAGCTTCTCGGCAATCGCATCAGTCAGATCAGCAACTCCATGTAAACTCACGGCGGCATAGCGAACCCCATCTACAATTATGTGGTAAGAGACGACCTTTTCGCCGGACATAAGGCCATCAACCATCACCCCTTGGACCTCGTATTCACCTGGGCTTGAGAAATACTTCTTAGCTTTAGCAGCACTAATACCTAATTCTGTTGAGAAAAATACATCAGTAGAAGTTTCGTTCTTCTGCCCAACGGCAATATTCGCAGACTTTGCAGCGATGTAAATCGAATGATCTTTACCTAGAGTGAGTTCCATATAATTGCAGTATACCAGATCAGGAGTCGCGCTGACCAGCTCTTGCCAGGCCTCGTCGCAATGAATGCTGAACCCGATCAGAGTATTCCTCTACGAAAACGGCAATCGCGGCTGCAACAGGCGCCGCAAGAAACACCCCTACAAAGCCAAATAACTTCGCCATCAGGAGCACATTGATGAGTATTAAGATCGAAGGAACACCAATCATCTGTTGCATAACTCGCGGGCTGATAATGTAACCTTGGAAACTCTGCCAAACCAGAAAGTATAACGCCGTGAAGACGGCTAGCATCGGTGACTGACCAGCAGCGACAAGCACTGCCGGTGCTGCACCAATCCAAGATCCGATGAGCGGGATGAATTCCGCCATACCAGCAATCAATGCGAGCGTGAGCGCAAATTCTACACCCATCAAGCTGAGCACCAACCATGTGACCAGGAACGTCATGATTGCAATAATCACCTGTCCACGGAACCAAAAACCCATACGGTTCGACATTCGAGCGATAAGCGTACCGATTCTCTCTCGATTGGTCGCAGGCACAAAGCCAACCAAGAATCGGGCTAGCTTGCGACCATTCATTAAGAGATAGAACGTCAGAACCAAGAAGATAATCGTTGTAGCAAAGCCATTCACAAATAATGATGTGATATTCACAATATTTTTTACAATATCACCTCCTGAGGTACTAGATGTGGCCACACTGTCAAAGACCCCCTTGAGCGATTGGTTTTGTCCGATGGATTCCCGAAATGCCGCGCTACGCTCTGGCCAGGTAGCAACAAGTTGGCTCACCTGCTGAGAAAATGTCGGCACAATCAGGACAAGCACCGCACCGATAAACAAAAAAAGCACTGCATAGATTACAGTGACTGCGGCCCAGCGTGGCAGTCCCTTTTGTTCAAGAGACCGGGCGAACGGAGCCAATGCAGCCGCAAACACAATACAGGCGAATAGCAGCACTAAGAAGTCGGCGATGGTGTAGACCAGCCAGGCTGCAAAGCAGATACCAGCTGCAACAACAAGCGTACGCCACGATATTTCAATAACTATCGGTGACTGCGGCCTATCACTTTTTTTATTCATACTGACCTCCGAAGTGGTTAGTTTTGTTGAGCCAGCCGAATTGCCTCATCTGTCGTAATACCGGGGTTGGGGGTAGAGACATTTACGGCAACTACCGAAGGACTTGCATCGGATTTCTTTTCATCAGATGCCAAGTTGTTACCTACAAAAAGCTTCAGATCATCCCGCAAGACAATCTTCCTCGCATCCATCATGTCCATGAGAAAGCGATCATTAAGATTACGACGATAATCAAAGTCCTCTACGCGGAGTGCAGCATAATTGAGCTCTCGGTTCATGGCCGTCTCCATCTCACCGATAATCTGGGCAAGCTTGGCTTTATTCATGTCTCCCACCACGAAAATATCAATGTTCTGCATACTGCCACGTACGAATGCACCTGACAGGAAAAGTACTTTCACGTTTCCAGCACGCTGTATTTTCTTAAGGATCTGATCCTCTTCCTTGGTTTCCTTTATTTCCTTGGACTTCGCAGGAATGCGCTGAAAGATAGACATCAGCTCACTATGAAACTTGAAGTCAGGATCAACCTCATAATACAAACGATTTGATTGGTTAACGGATTTCACAATACCGATGTTGAGAAGATTCTGCAGCTCACGCCGCACCGAGTTGATTTGCTCATTAATCTTACGAGTAATCTCCCGAACATAGAATGGGCGCTCGGGATTGTTATAAAAAAGGCTCAATAATTTTACGCGAGTCTTTGAACCAAAAAGCGATTCGATCTGCATACTATGTTACCCTCAATACTTTGATTACTCATTAGTGTACACGAGCGGAGTTCAGAAACTCAAGTTCTACCTGTAGATTATGCATATTTTCCGTTGAGTACAGGAATAAATACCGTGAACACTAGCGCGGACGGCGCTCAGCGATGGCTCGCGCTTGAGCTACATAAGTATCCGGCAGTTGCATTAAATTCTTATTCATTTCAGGCAATGCTCGCTCTATCAGCCAGTCTGCTACACGTGGGTTCTTTGGCAATAAAGGCCCATGCAGGTACGTGCCAATCGTCGACTTATAGATAACCCCCTCCCCTTTATCTTCGTTATTATTTCCCGCACCCTGAGTGACCGCGCCAAGCGGCGTGAGCCCCGAACCCAAAAACGTACGGCCCGAATGATTCTCGAAGCCGACAACCGTACCAAAGATAGGGCTCTTCAGGACAACGTTTCCAATAAGCCGATCCGAGCGGGCGACTGTGCGGAGATCAAGCACACCGAGTCCTGGCATACTATCGCCCTCCTGCGTAACGAACTCACGGCCCAGCAGCTGATATCCGCCACAAATCGCGAGCATTGGTTTGCCCGCTTCAATCCACGCGTGCAAACGATCTGAATTCTTCTGAAGGTCATCGATAATTAGACTCTGGCCACTGTCTTGTCCACCGCCAAAAAAGATGATGTCAGGGTCGCTCGGTAAGCTATCTCCAGGGCGATGCTCGATAACCTCTGTGTTCCAGCCGCGCCACTGCAATCTCATCCGTAAGACCTGGACATTCCCCCAGTCACCGTACGTATTCATCTCATACGGATACAGATACAAGATCTTGATGGTTTTTCGAGCGTCGCTCATGACTGGTGCTCCAGTTTGAGATTCATCTTCTTACGCAGCTCAAGCAAGGCAGTGTATGTAGGTAGCACTAGTACACGCTCTGCATCCTTCGTAAGCTCATCTAAAGCTGCTATCGGGTCTTCGATGACTCGGCACGGAAGACCCGCATACTCGAGACGGAGCGCCATATCATAGGCCCGCAACCCCGCAACAGTTACATCGGCATCTGACGCAATATCCTCGATTGCGACATCCCACAGCCAAGATACGTCTCGTCCATCTGCGAAATTATCATTAATAACGATAAGCACAGGGCAATTCACGTCCTTTACGAGTACAGACTGGATAACCTGATTAAAGCCAGTTGGATTTTTGACCAGATGAAAAGCACAGTCACTAGCTTGATATCGTATAATCTCCTGTCGCCCGAAGGCTGCTTTGGTAGTAGTGATTCCTCGGATGATCTGATCAGATGGCAAGCCCAACACTTCCCCGACCGCCGCAGCTGCAGCCACGTTATACGCACTATAGATACCTTGTAAGCCGAGTTGCATTGATACCGTTTTGGCATATAGCTTTAGGTCAATATGCGCGCCATCCCGATCAGAAGAATACTTCGTTACAACTACCCCTGGCTGAGGACGGCTAAATGACTTGTCGTCAGCCTGATAGTGGCCAAAGTGCCCAAAGTACCTTCTACTGTAATGAAGGGGCGACCCTGTCTTTGGACTCACTGGCACATCTGATGCATGATCATGGGCCAAAGCCTTGAGTCCCGTAACATCCAAGCCAAAATAGTGAGCATGCTCTGCCTGCAAACCAAGTCGCGCAACATGCGGATCATCAGCACACAGAACTAGTTCTGCCCCCGGACTACTCTCTAAAGATTTTTCTATCAAGCGCCTTGTGTAATCTACTTCACCGTACCGATCAAGCTGGTCACGAAAGATATTTGTGACAACCACGTGAGTTGGCGACGTTGCCCTTACGACATCTGGCATACTAGCTTCATCAACTTCGAGTAACAACATCGTCCTATCGCCTTGTCGATGATCAGTCAGTAAAGCGGTCAGTACCCCTCGCGAAAGATTCGATCCTGAACCATTGTTCACGACCTGATAGTTGGCTTGCTCGAGAATATTCTTCACCATCAAGGTGGTGGTGGTCTTGCCATTAGTTCCGGTAATTAAGATCACACCAGCGTATGTCCGCCGCTTCATAAGCGCACTCAACGGATCTCGAGAGATTCTTTCGGCGATGTACCCAGGAAGCGCCGTAGAACTACGGCCACCGAGATGCATCACTTGGGACGTAACCTTCCCAGCTGTAAGCGCTAACCTATCGCGTAACCTCTTCATGCAGACATTGTACCTTTGAATCCATGTAGATATCCAATCCCCGCGCTTTCGAGCCGAGACATATCATCATCCCATGCAATATGTGCATTCCGTCCAAACCAAGTACGCTGTTTCTTGGCGAGCCTACGTGTTGCCATAGAAATATCCGACTCCAATGCCGCCATATCGTGGCCACCTTCCTCTAGCCAACTTACAACTTGTGAGTAGCCAGTCGACTTTAGCCCCGGCGACGTCGCAGAATAGGCTCGTAGCAAACTCTCGACCTCTTGAACAAATCCCTGATTCAACATTTCTTTCGTGCGAATGATAATTCTCCCCTGTAAACCCTCTGCATCCACCGTAATGCCTAGTATTTTTACATCGTATTTTAGCTCAGCACGATCAGCAGTACTTGCCGGCCCTCGTACTAATAATTCGCGTAACCGGCGAGTATTTTTCACATCAAATCCAATAATCTCTTGTGGATACAAAGCCCTGGCTTGTGCCAAAAGCTCATCAGTGCCTAAATTAGCAACCACGCCAGCATCACAATGAAGATTCTGCCGAAACGAGTAGTCAAATAGAAGTGCATCAATATACATCCCGCTACCCCCAACTAAGATAAGTGGCTTATTTCGGTTTTGTACTTCCCTCATCACTTGCTTGGCGTAACTCACAAAATCTGCGGCCGAATATCGCTCATCTGGAGCTACCAGGTCTAAGCCATAATAGCGAATCTCCGACTGCTCATACACAGTAGGCTTAGCAGTCCCAATATCCATCCCTCGATAGATTGTGCGAGAATCAGCGCACAAAATATCCGCACCAGTCGCAAGCGCGATGCGATGTGCTAATCCAGACTTACCGGAGGCCGTCGGCCCTACAATCGCGAGTAGTGAGCCAGATCCACTAGCCTCTGCGTGATGAGATTTCTGCTGTGATCTTTTGGGTAAACTCATCTTGATTCATCACTCCTTGATCACCCTCTCCATATCGCCGAACCGCAACCTGCGCATCTGCTTCTTCGCGCTCTCCTACAATCAGGATATATGGTATTTTACTCATCTCAGAAGCGCGGATCCGCTTACCGAGCGACTCATTCTCGGCATTGAGGCGTACGCGAACACCCTTAGCCGATAAGCCATCAACAACTTTCTGTGCATAGGTTGTAAATTTCTCCGATATCGGCAACACAACGGCCTGCTCTGGAGCTAGCCACACAGGGAAGTTACCACCATAGTGCTCCAGAAGCAGAACAAAGCTCCTCTCCACAGAACCAGCGATCGCGCAGTGAATCATAACAACTCGCTCGCGGTCACCCTGCTCATCAATACACGCAAGATTAAAGCGCTCAGGCATATTGAAATCTAGCTGAACAGTTGATGCCTGGAACTCACGACCAAGCGCATCTGAGCCGATAAAATCAATTTTCGGACCATAGAAAGCCGCCTCGCCTTCACCAAGCACAAACTCCACACCCTTTTTCTCAATTACTGACTGAAGTTGGGCAACCGCATTTTCCCATTGCTCCTCGGTGCCAAGATAGCCCTGCATCGCCTTTGGATCATGAGTTGAGAGTCGTACCCTTAGCTCAATGCCAAATGCCGCCCAGTACCGCTCAATAACATCCCAAACATTCATGACTTCTGTCTCCACCTGGCTCGGCCGACAGAATGTATGAGCATCGTCTTGAGTGATTGAGCGAACTCTCGAGAGGCCGTGCAGCTCACCACTCTGCTCGTCACGATACACCATTGTAGTCTCACGATACCGAACTGGCATCTCACGATAGCTCCTGGGTCGAGCATCAAAGATCTGCGTATGATGCGGACAGTTCATCGGCTTGAGAGCAAACTCATGCCCATCTCTTGAAACAATCTTAAAGAGCTCATCTTCAAACTTATCCCAGTGACCACTCGCCATATAGAGCTCTTTTTTCGTAATATGAGGAATCGTCACCTCTTCAAAGCCGTACTTACCTCGCAACTCTTGCACGAATCGATCGAGCTCACTACGCACAATAGTCCCCCGTGGAGTCCAGAGTGGCAGACCTGGACCAACAAGCTCTGAAAACGTAAATAGATCCAGCTCTTTCCCTAGTTTGCGATGATCACGCTCTTTCGCTAAGCGAACCATTTCTTCATGGCTTTCGAGTTCATCACTCGTTGCAAAAGCTAGTCCATAGATCCGCTGCAGCTGATCCCGGCTCTCATCGCCGCGCCAATATGCCCCCGCTAATCGATCAAGTTTAAACGCACCCACTTCAGAGGTTGCTTCTAGATGAGGACCTCTGCACAAATCAACGAAATTTCCTATCTTATATATGCTTACCGATGTAATTTCATCATCAGTAGCTTCTGCACCAAGCTCTGCGACATTGATATTTTTTATGCTTGTCGTACCTCTTTGTTGTAAATCAGACAATAACTCCACCTTATACGGCTGATTATTCTTTTCAAAGTAGGATTTTGCCTCTTGAATCGGCCACTCTTCGCGCTCAATAGGAAGATTTGCAGCAATGATCTTGCGCATTTCCTTTTCGATTTTTTTGAGATCCTTATCTGAAAGAGGCTCATTGAGTAGAACGTCATAGTAAAAACCATGCTCAATAACCGGCCCCACACCAAACTTTACTTCTGGATGCAGCTTCTGTAGCGCAGCTGCCAGCACGTGGGCCGCACTATGTCTCATAGCATGTAATTTATCGTCCATATCTTTTCTCCTTACCTCGTTTGGCGGCAAACAAAAACGCCCACCGTAATCACCTGGCCCCAATTTCTCGGGGGGTTCCACCAGGCTTATTCGCGGTGAGCGAATCACTCTTCTTGCTACGTGTTGCGCCCGCAGCTACGGGGCTTAGTAAATTGGTTAGATCTACCTCAAATGCCCTATGAAAAATACTCTCTTAGTATAAATGATTTCGATGGTGGGTCCTAGGGGACTCGAACCTCTGACCTCTTCCACGTCAAGGAAGCGCTCTAGCCAACTGAGCTAAGGACCCGTCAATTTTCTCGCCTCACAAAGTGCTTGAAAACCAGGCCATCATATCTGAAAAAGGCTATTTTTGCAAGACTACTCATCACCTTACTCCTGAGATCACTATTGCTAAGCTTCTGGCAAAAACAACTTTTCTGGCGCACCAAAGCCAATCCGATCCGGGAAGATATCTGTCTCCATGCCAGATGCCGTCATCACCGCCCGAGTACCAAACCGACGGCGCAGAGTATCAAGAGCGCCAGACAAGGCTTCTGAGCGTACGTCTGTCTCGGTCAGCCAGCTCTGTTGACCGGCTGGCACGAAATCCGAAGTCACGACAGTAATCCTCCGAACCGATTCATACTGCGAGCGCAGGGGCTCAATAAGTCTCCCCGCCTGTCGAACCAAATCGGCCTGTGACCCAAAAGGCTCAAGATGACGCGCTATATTGTGCCAGCCCCCTGGACCAACAAATGAAACCGCGACAGCCATCGATCGAGCCTGGCGTTTCGTGGCACGTAAACGATAGCCAATTTTCAGCATCATTTTTACGACTACACTCATGAGCTCATCGAAGCTACTAGCCGGGCGCGGCGCGAGCGTCGTCTGGTGACCGATAGATTTTTTGAGCTGCTCTGGACGCTCATCCACCTCCACTCCTCGCATCCTGAGATACCATCGACTACCATGCACCCCTAAATGCTGACGCAGATATGGCTCTGAAGCACGATAGAGGTCAATGGGTGCATAAATACCCAAGTCGTAGAGTCGACGCTGCATCCGATAACTAATACCTGTCAGATCAAGCAACCGTAGATTGCTGTAAAAATCACTATATTGACTGGGCTGGAGAATCACCATGCCATCCGGTTTTCGATAACTTGCCGCCAACTTTGCGAGCCAACTATTTGGCCCCACTCCAATCGAAACTGTCACCACATCGCCTAAGCGCCTCCCTAACTCACGCTTGAGGTTTTGGGCCAGACTCGTAACGTCCGCCACGCTACGTAAGTAACTCGGGACCACAAGCCCCATCTCATCAATACCGCGTACATAGACTCGACACGGCGTATCTTCCAAGACTTGCAATGTCTCGCTATGGATCGCTCGATAATACGAAGGTGTGTCTCGCACACACACCAGATCCGCTGCCAGCTTACGGGCCTCCCAGACGCGCATCCCCGTTCGGATGCCTCGCTGTTTAGCCTCACGAGAAGCAGCCACAATACAGCTAGTATCAGATACGAATGGGCAAACCCCTACTGGAATACCTCGCAACTCGGGTCGACGCTGCTGCTCTGCGGATGCAAAGAACGAATCAAAATCTAGATAGATAACCTTATATGGCTCAAGCCCCTGAAGAAGTGATCGTAACACATCTTCAGTATATGAATATTCATCTTAAAAAGCAAACAAATTACGAACAGACTAGTTCTTGGTTGTACCCTTAAGCACTTTTGCAACATACTTTACTGTTTCATCTGGGTCATACCGACTTTTCACGAGGTACCCAGCAGCTCCTAGCTCTTTCGACCTTTTCTCGGTTTCATCGTCTTCAACATTAGTAATCATAATTACTGGGATATTCTGCGTCTCAGGGTCTTTCTTGAGAGCCTCAAGCACCTCTAAGCCATTCATTATAGGCATCATAATGTCGAGCAGTATAAGATCTGGCTTCTCTGTTTTAGCTCGAGCCAGTCCACTCTGCGGATCAAGATCCTCAAGAAATTCGTACTCGTGAATCGTAAACAACCGACTATACATTCGAGATAAGAGCGGATCATCCTCAATCAGTAGTATTTTCTTCATATTAATCTCCTTTGCTTTTCATTGTAGCGTTTTTCTGAGCATTCTGCCCGACTGAACGAACCGACTTAGCACTAGGCAGCGAGAATGCGAAAACTGAGCCCTTCCTTAAGGCAGAATGCTCAAGTATGATTTTTCCACCCATTCCCTCAACCATAAGCTTTGTAATATACAGACCTAATCCTGTACTACGCTCAGGATCTCGAGTTAGTAGGTTTTCTTGCGCTTGATGAAACTTCGTAAAAATATTTTGCTGACTAGACTTAGCAATTCCAATGCCTGTGTCTCGAATGCGACACGTTACCAAGTCACCAGCCTGGGCAAATTCTAGCGTTACACTACCGCGATTCGTATAGTGAATTGCGTTAGCGATAAGATTCTCAATGACCTGCTGCACTCTGCGTGCATCGGCACGAACGAGTATTTTTTTAGCTCGACTACCCTTAACCTTAAGGTCAAGCTTTTTTTCGCGAGCAAGGCCCTGATTCTCCGAGATAATTGTATGTGCGAGAGCCGCTAAATCAACCACATCCTGATTAAACACACGGCGGCCTTGCTCCATACTCGAAAGCTCTAAGTAGTCATTCACGATACTCAGCAATCTCGTGCTCGAGTCTTGAATATCTGTCGTCAATTCATCAAACTCCGGGCTTTGTGCTTTTTTTGCAAACATCTTTTCAAGAATAACTGCATTTCCACGAATGGCTGTTAAGGGAGTACGCAACTCATGAGAAGCGATCATAAGAAACTCATCCTTGGACCTCTCAAGCATCTTCTGGGCAGTAATATTTTCAACCACTACCACAACCCCACCTGAAGGATCATTCCCGACCGACTGCACTGGCCCAAGTGCCACCTTATAATAAGCCTCTTTGTAGCTGACTTCACCGAGCATAACACAGGCCTGAGTGGCAACACATTGCTGAATATGATCAGCCAAAACTAATTCGTTACTCATAAACTTATAGAGCTTCCGAGATACAGCCGTCGGTAACCCGGCACCGTCGCCTGTGGGCTCCTCGCCAACTAGTTCGTACGCCTGATTATTCGCGTCAACAACCTTCATCTTCTCGTTCAGTAATAGCACCGCCACAGGTAGGCTCTGCAATGTTGACTCCAAACGCGATCGCTCGATAGATAGCTCCTGCGTACGCTGCTCCACCTTTTCTTCAACATGCTGCTTAGCGAGCACCAGCTCGTTCTCCAGCTCCTTAGCGTCTTCCAGAAGATTAACTAGAGCCGCCTGACCACGCGTAAGCTTCTTATTCTGCCGAGCCAAGGCAACACTCAGCCCATCAAGCTGCTTTTTTGAGTGTGAGGCGAATATCAGCTCGTCCTGAAGTTTCTTAGTTAAAGCCTTAAGCTCAATATCTTTTTCATATACTTCGCGTTCTGCACTCTCTGTAATGCGTTGATACGCAATCATAAATAGCGAAATTGGCAGAAAAGACGCAATGAAAGCATAGACCTGAGATACCGAATAGCCGATAGGTCCAAGCCATGAAGCATTCGCAATAACTGCAATCCAAGCGGCATATGCAAATACCCAAAATAATGCGATTTTACGTTTTAACAAGAGTGCAGCGATTGGTGCATATACATAAAGCCAAAATATGCCTGTCGTGGTCTGGCTCTGTGTTAAAACGAACCAAGCTAACACAAAGAAAAAGACAAGCAGTAGCTGCACTACAACATCAGTACGTTTCAAAAAACGCAGCACGATGCCCAAAAAGATCAGCATGCCTAGTGTGATTGCAACTGCGGCGTAACTCAATCCTGCCGGCTGAGATATGAGCAAGACCAATGCTGACCCGCCACAAGCAAAAATTCCTATGAGGATATAGGCATAAAAAAACTTCATTCGCCGTAGTTCAGCTCTATCTACAGATGCAGAATCCACCCCCGCGCTGAGTAAATGCTCGAAACGCGCACCTAGGCTCGTCATGCGGAGCCACCTTTCTTGCGTGATGACTGAACCTTCAGCTCTTGGAGCTGCTTCTTGAGTTCAACCATCCTGAGCTCGCGACCGACCATGAGATCATTCATGCGTTCAGCTTCTTTGGCACGCTTCTCGAGCTCATCTCGAGCTTTCATTGTCTCCTCAGCCGACAGCTTCAAAGCAATTTCTTGCTCTTGAACACGAGTAACAAGCTGGGCTGCCTCCCCAAGCTCATCTTTTCGCCTGACGAGAGTCTTTAGCTTTTTACTATCTCGGTTAGCAATGCTCTCCGAAAGCCCTCTCAAGGGTATTGAAATAATAAAATAGAACACCAAAGTCATAAAGAGAGGCAGTATTATCATTGCCGCTAGAAAGAAGCGGTACTGCAATAACAGAACCTGAGAGGTGCTCTTCATGTACTCGGAATAGTTTTCGACTTGATATGCCCCGATCTTCGTACCCTGCTCATTTAAGATAGGGCTTTCAAATTGCAATAACCCTTCACTCGGAACAATAACTGGCTCTCTGTCTATGATATTTGAAGTAATTTTTACATCTGAGTCATTTACTAGCGACAGTCGGTTTACTATATCTTCCCTACTTAATTTGCGAGCTACAAAGAAATAACCTCTAGGAGCAGTTGCCCGAGCTATATCTGAACCCGGCTGAATCGGTGCTCCAAATATTTGATAAATTTCGCCATTGATTAATGTATTAAACTCAACAAAATACCCATCCTTAAAGAGACGGTTGGCATTCGTGTCAAAGTTCCTGATTGGAAAACTCACTTCTGTATTACCCGCTGTATTTGCGCTATATACTTGCCTATACTTTGTGTCCAGCACCCACGCAGCATCTACTTTGTACGTATTGAGTGCATTCGGTATCTGCTCATCAAACCAAGTCTCATCCTCACTTTCGACCGCATCGACCATCTCATCCCATATAGAGTAGTCATAGCTTAATGCGCGAATAAGATCGTTCGTAGTCCCACGAGATACCTCAAAGCTTTTCTGGCGAGACTGCAGGTATTCATTGGTCACTGAATTAATTTCTTCATTCACACTCGCGCGCCGCACTAACGCAACTGAGATAGCAATGATTCCCATAACAACTAGAATAAGCAGAACCTTCACATGAAGACGCGAAAACAAATGTCTTTTACTACTCATGGCGCAACGCATCTATTGGGTTAATGCGCGAAGCACGACGCGCTGGGTAAGCTACGACTATCATACCCGTCAACGCGGTGAACATAATGATACCCACAATGAGCCAAAGCGGAATAAAGAAAACAGAGAAGGTTTCTTGAACACCTCTAGACTGAGCCAGATTAAATAATAACAAATTGATTGATTTACCTAGCAACCAAGCAATCACCAGCCCAAACAATGCACCCATAAACGACAAAGCTAGCGCTTCGATAATGAATAAGCGACGCACATCTTTGCGACGCGCTCCAAGCGAGATCAGTAAGCCTATCTCTTTCGTTCTTTCCAGTAATGAAATAGTAAGCGTATTAAACATGCCCAGCACCGCGATAACCATACCAATACCACCAAAACCAGCAAGAAGAATATTCAGAATAGTAAATACTTGATTAATCTGATCAAGCGTATCAACGGGTGAGGCCGTAATGAAGCCCTGACTCTCGATTTGTTTGCGCACTGCAGGAACATCTTCTTTTGTCTTCACGACCACTTTTGCTTGATTGTAGTCCTGAAATCCTGCATTCAGAAGCAAGGTGTCTGTTGTAAAAACTTCAGCACCCGATCCTGATTCAAGTACCCCCACAACCTTTAGCTCTTTCGTATAATCTTCTGTGCTTTCGCTTGCTCCGGCTTCTTTTCTCTTTTCCTTAGGAATGACGACTTTAACCTTTTGGCCCATGATCTTTGTCTTATCAGATATGCCAATCGTCTTGAGGAGAGACATATTCACAAGAACCTCATCGTCAGAGCTCAGGGCAATATTCTTACCCTCCTCAAGCTTAAAAGAACTGAGATCTAAGTAATTTTGATCCGAGCCATTAATGACACTGTCTGTATTCGCGCTCTGAAAGATCACTTTACCTGCAAATGAAAATGTCTGGGCAACCGCATCCACATTCTGATAGCCTGCAAACTTCTTAATCGCATCATTATTCAATCGAATGACTCGAGGTTTCGGAGAAGAAACATCGATCGCCTTAACTGATTTTGAACCCACGATTTGCTCGGTAACAACTTTTTGAAGCCCTAGCCCTAATGAGACCAAGAATACAATCGCGCCAATACCGATGACTACGCCTAGAACTGTGAGAAAAGTGCGAAGACGCTTAAAAGCTAAATTCTTGTAAGCCATCGATACAAGAATACGCATACGAATATATTTTGCTGCGTATTTTCTCTTATCGACTCCGCCGGCTGTAGATTTGGGCTTCATGAGCGACCTTTCTTTTTCTTTGTAAGAGCGTCTAGGGACTTATTCTGCAAAGGCGCTAGGTGCTCTGAGGGTTTATGTGTATCGCTATCGCCGTTACTGGCAGCCTGTGCCAGCTGATTCGAGAGTTCAGCGATAGTGGGCCCCTCACCGTGTGCTGCACCCGCTTGCTTAGATAGCCCGGCATGGAGCCGCTTAATTCGCTCCTGTTTCTCCTCAGCACTGAGACCGAAGTTACCATCATCTTCGGTGGCCACTCCGTCTCTGATTTGCACTCGATGAGAACTGAGCGACAGATATTCTAAGTTATGGGTAACCAAAATTATTGTTTTTCGCATCTTGTGATTCAAATCTGAAAGCAGGTTCATAATCATGTCACCATTTTTTGTATCGAGATTACCGGTTGGCTCGTCTGCAACAATCAGGTCTGGATTGGCAATAATTGCCCGAGCCATCGACACTCTTTGTTGCTGTCCACCCGAGAGTACTGTCGGACGCTTCTTGGCATAATCCTGCATGCCGACTGTCTCCAAACTTTCCATAGCAATTAATCCCGCTTGACGCCTAGAGTAGCCAGATAGATAGAGCGGCATACATACATTATCGAGAACAGACAAACTGTTTACCCAATAGTTAGTCTGGTAGACCATTCCTAGCGTTCTAGCACGAAAGTTTGCACGCTTATCTGGAGACAATGCATATAAATCTTGACCATCAATAATTACCTTACCGCTCGTAGGAGGCTCCAGACCAACTAGCGTGTTGAGCATTGTTGATTTACCACTTCCTGATGGTCCATAAATTATGGAGAAGGATCTCTGAGGAATACTAAAGCTCACATTCTTCAAGGCATGAACTGTCTCCGAGTCGAGATAAAATTTCTTCTCAACCGTTTCCACCTTAATCAGGGACTGAGATTGCATGGCTTCACTCACCTTAATTCTCCCCCAAAAAGCCAAACATCTGCTGGAGCGTATTGAAGATAATTGAAAGAACTGAGTCTGAAGCGCGACCCACAATCGTGGATTGACCCTCAGATTTTACCTGGTTACCAGATCTATCCTTCGAAACGGCCTGGACATTAAATACCTTTGCCGTCGAAAGATCCGAAATGATTACGATGTGTTCAGTAACCAGTGCGGCATCTTCGCTTGTGAGGCTAGAGAATGAGGTCGAGGAAGCACCTTCACCAAAAGCCACCTGACTTGTTGCAGGTTCATCCGTTTTCCAGGTGACGACTAGCTGACCACGGGCCTCACTACCTACACCTCGTATCGTCGTCTCAATCTGAATATCACTAATTTTTGGCGGTCGAGTATCCAAAGCCGTCTTAAACACTTGCCGCTCACTGGTGGCAAGATTGCCATCACCATCACGTGACTGTGCGACCAACGAATACTCACTATCATCCTCCAGGTTCCTGAGAACAACTACATGCTCCGTAACGAACTGCGAATCACTGATTTCAGCTACACCCTGACCAACCTTACCGTATACGACCTGCGAAGTAGTAGGCACGTTAGTCGTCCAGCTGACCTGCTGAGTACTGGTCGGCTCACCCTCAACAGGCTGCAAGGCAACATTAGCTATGCGGGGCCGCTGTGGAGTCGTGAAGCTCAAGACACTTCCTTCATACTCATTTCCTTCAGCGTCGAGGCTATTTACTTTATAAAAATACTTCGCTCCATCGCTCAAATCAGGCAGATCTGCCGAATAACTAGACTCAGTAGCAGAAGTATTTACAACTTTTAGCCCACCGAAACCTTCACTCTGACCAAAGTACACTTTTGCTTGAACCGCTTGCTTTGTAGTGAACTGAATAGTAGCCGAAGCAAGGCCTACGCGTACGGCACTCACTTCTTTCACGGTTGGAGCCGGAAGCGTTGTAAATGACTGCTCGCTCGAAGTTCCAGTGTTACCATCCTCATCGGTCCACTTAGCCACATAATAATAGGTTGTTCCTGCCTGCATATTTGTGAGCTCTATTTTATGATTCGTTACCTGTGAAGAGTTAGCGATCTCTGAAGAGCCATACTCACCTGACTTGGTACCAATAGCAATCTTTGAGTCGCTCGGACGATCGGTAGCCCAGCTAATCATCGCTTTTCTTGTTGTAATATCATCAACAACTGGCTCAGCAGTGATAGTCGCAGGACTCGTAAACTTACCTGTAGGCTGCAGAGTTGCAACAGAGCTATCCACACCACAGTTATTCGTCGAATCACACGCCCTCACGCGATAGTAGTAATCCTGCTGACTTAAGCCGGCATCGATATAGGTTGTACTCGTGCTGGCACCTACGAAACTAAAGTTAGAGTTATCTGTTGAACGATACACCTTATACGATGCAACTCCAGACCCTACGGCAGCCGGCGGATCCCAAGTTAAAGCTAACCGCCAGTTACTGGTCGACTTAATCGAAACGTCGACTATGTCCATGTTCAATGGGATGCCTGGGGCAGTTGTATTGGCGGTAAATACTGCGGTTGCGTAGGTTGAATAGTTTATATTGCTTGATTCATCACGAGCAACTAGATAGATGGTATTTGCACCAGGCTGAGTAGCGTAAGGTCCTGACCCAAGTGAAGTCACTCCGGCAGGGGTAAAACTACAGTTTGATACCGTCGGAGCAACGTTAATTGTGTAGCAGTACGTAATATTGCTAGCGTCTCCAACGTAGCTAGCCGGAGCATTCCAGGTAAATGCAAACGCATTCGCAGTATTACTGCCCGGAACAGCTGTTACATTTTGTGGCTCAGAAGGCGCGCCGTTGGTATTAACCTTCAGCTGAGCAGTCACATAGCTCGTGCTGTAATTCCCTGCTGCATCCCAAGTGCGGAATTCAAAGGTGTTTACCCCCTCGGTAATATCCGAATAATCTGGAGGATCGGTAGTAGCATAGGATCCATCATTGGCGAGTAAGTCACTTGCATCCTGCAATCCACTATGCACGTCACCATACCAATTACCACCGTTCACACGATATTGCAGCCCAGCCACCTGCGAATGCGCGTCTTGAGCGGCGGTACCACCAGCTGTTGGCCAGGTGAGCGTCGCCGATTTCGTATTGATGAAACCTGAGGGAGCAGTGATAAAGCCAGGATTAGTCGGATTCGTATTATCAAATCGGAATTGGAATTGTTCGTTCGTATCAGAGATATTACCGGCGTTATCAATGGCGCGAATATTTAAGTAATACGCTGAGCCGGAGCTCGCGAGCGGCGTACCTAAGTAGCCGGATGTTGCCAAGTCAATTGATGTAGTGGATACAACAAACTGACAATTCCCACCTGTTGTGACAGGACTTGTGCCGAGAATACCTTTTGTAGTAATTGGATTGTCGGAGCCCGTCTGACTCAGGCTCAAACAGTATCCCTTCACGCCGGACTCCGCATCGACAGCCGCATTCCAACTAAAGAATGGGGTTGCGCCGTTCGTCCAGCCGTTGCTCGCAACACTCGCCCCACCGTTTGAGCGTTGCATGGCAATTGCCGAAGCATTCGCAGAAGGATCGGTGCTATCTGAGTTGGACGACAGGGCTACATCATCAATGGCAACCTGCTGATCACCGTTCCCCTGCAGAACCGCCTGCCATTTAATACCTGAAAAGGTCACGGGGAATGAATCAATATTGGTATCGATCACACTGTAGCTATTCACTTCAGTCAGCGACCCAGAGCTCGCCCAAGCAGAGCCATCCCAGTACTTCCAGCTCGTACCGCCGTCATCACTCAGCCGATACGCAATCGTTCCACCAGCCGGAGCTTCGGTTGCAATAAACGTATCCCAGGTCCACACGCCCGCTGTACGAATCGCATCGGTAAGTTCAACTGTGACCGCACTCGTAGTGTAAGGTTTGGTCTGAAAACTCGATCGAACTGAGTTACTTATTCTTGTTTCATCTATTGTCGCCCCCAGATTGCCACCCGTAAAGCCAACATTCGAAGATCCATAGTCATTCCCTACCAGCAGTGATCGCGTCGAATCAGGAATACTCACTCCAATGCTACTTGAAGCTATTTCCGATCCATCCCGATAGAGCTTCACTGTAGCGCCATCATAGGTAGCTGCAATGTGGTGCCAATTTGTATCTTGGGTGGTTGTCGAAGATTCTACATAGGCGTTATTTCCCCAACTGTAGATGGCAGCGTCGATATTGGTCGAGTTACCCAAACCGGCGTAGAGCTTACCCTTATACGTGGCCAGCGTTAAAGCTTCTTCGACAGTATTAATGGCCCAGGAGTCGTTCAAGCCAGAACCACCAACTCGCGTCCAGCTCGTTCCATCATGCTTCCAGACTTCACCATCACCCGTATCAGTACCCATGGCGGCGTAGAGCTCACCATTGTATACCACAAGGCTTCGAATTCGCTCGCGATCGAATCCACTGGCACCGCCCCATCCAGAGTTCACGCCGTCACCACCAAGTTGCGCCCATATCGTACCGTTGTATGACCACACGTCAGCGTCACCGGTGGTGTCACCCATGCCAGCCACCAGCTGATTGTCATACACCGCTAGTGCCCAGACATTCTCTATGGCGCCACCAGCCCAGCCAGAGTTTAAGCCGTCCCCACCTATCTGGAGCCAGGTGTTTGAGCCTGGGTTATAGCGCCATACATCACCATCACCTGCGGAACTTCCCAGACCAGCATAGAGTTGCCCCTGATAACCGACCATAGATAGAACGCTTTCAATATTTCCAGCAGCAGCCCAAGAACTACCTACGCCGTCGCCACCAATTTTTGTCCAAGTCGTTGCGCCATCATACTGCCACACTTCAGCATCCTGCGCACTCGCGCCAAGACCGGCGTACAATTTGTCATTAAAGACTGCGAGCGAATGTACGTTTTCATACGCAGCGCCCACCCAGGACGCGCCGCCGCCAAGATTAATTGCATCACCACCCACTTGTGTCCAAGTCGAGCCGTTATACCGCCACAAATCACCATCACCAGCACTAAAACCTAGCCCAACATAGAGATTCCCTTTATAGGCAATCATTGTATTCACAGTCTCTATTGTGTTAACTGTCCACGAGCCACTAATCCCCTGTCCACCAACCACCTGCCAGGTCGAGCCGTCATACTCCCATATCACAGCATCACCCGGCGAGTTGTTTCCAAGCGAGGCATAGAGCTTCCCGTTATATTGCGTCATAGAAGTTACGTTTTCGGTTCCAAAGTAACCCCAAGATTTATTTACATACGCCCCACCAATCCGAGTCCAAGCAGTACCGTTGAGCCGCCACACCTCACCATTTCCAGAGCTGTTATTGGTTTGCCCAACATAGACTGTCGAGCCGACAGTGGTCATAGTGTAAGCTATCGAACCAGTTGCCCAAGAGGCGCCGCCGCCTGGGTTCACGCTATCGCCGCCCACTTTTGTCCAGGTCGTACCATTGAGTCGCCAAACCTCGGAGTCACCAGTTGAGTTCCCTAGTCCGGCGTACAGATTTGTGCCGTCATTGGTGAGTGAATACACTGCCTCATAATTTGTATTCCAGCTAGCGCCACCGCCAGGATTTACTCCATCACCACCAACTTTTGTCCACCCAGGAGACGATATATTATACCGCCACACCTCGGCGTCAAGAACAGTAGTTCCGAGACCTATATAGAGATCCGTACCCATCACACTCATAGAAAGCACATATTCAAAAGTAGATGCCGCCCAACTTGCGCCACCGCCAGGGTTCAGTGCGTCACCACCAATCTTTGTCCAAACATTGCCCGTGGGGTTATAAGACCAAACATCCGCGTCGCCGGCGGTTGCACCAAGACCAATAAACAAAAGAGTACCATTTGTCGTCATTGAGTAAACCTCTTCATACGTGGCGTCGGGTGAGGCACCGCCCCCAAGGTTGAGCGCGTCTCCACCAACTTTTGTCCAGCTCGTGCAGTTTGCCGCCGAACATCGCCATATTTCAGCATCACCACCTGCATTATTTCCTAGACCCGCATACAAGTTACCGCCCAATACTGCCATGCTCGAAACAGTTTCATAGGTGCTATTCGCCCATGAGCTATTGAGCGTATCGCCACCGCGCTTTGTCCACGCCGCACAGCCAGTTGAAGTATCACAGCTCCACACTTCCGCATCACCATTGGATTCACCTATTCCAGCAAAAAGTGTTGTACCATCTACAGCAAGAGACCGTACGGCTTCATAGGTTCCGTCTGGCCAACTACTATTGCGAGCGTCACCACCAACTTGCGACCAGGTCGAACCATCGTACTTCCACACTTCCGCATCACCTGTTCCACCATTCGAGCCAAGCCCAGTATATACATCCGTACCGATCGTGACGCTCGCACGTACATCTTGCTTACCATTGAGGTCCCAGGAGCGATTCACATCGTTACCGGCTCGTTGAGTCCATGTAGAAGCCGAGTTGTTGGCGAGCTCATAGGTGATCTTGCCGGTATCATTGTTGTAATAAAGTCTATATGAACCCTTATCGACAATCGCTTGATTCTGATTTCCGCCAGAAGCAAAGGGTGATGAGAATTTCACCCAACTCTCAATGGTGTGCTGCCCCGTTAATGACAGCGCTGAGCTATCATTGGCAGTCAAATACTGCGTCGATCCATTCAGCGTTAAGGCATTTACTAAATTCCCCACCGCCCAACTTGGCGAACCAACTGCAGTGAGAGTATCACTACTCGAATCATCGGCAACCGTACTGCCGGTGTTCTCATCAAAATGCCACAGCCCCATAGTGTTTGCATCACTCGTGTAATTAAGTGCCTTGAGTCTCACTGTTCCATTGCTTACCTCTACCAAGCTTGAATCTGACAGCGTATATCCAGTACCAGTCGAGAAATCCCAGTTATCGTTTAGGTCTCCTGCCTTTGCAGACTGGAATATGCTCAAACTTATCGCAATCGCGATCAGATAGACCGCGAGCACTCCAACATGGATTTTTTTGTGATGCCGATAATTGTGCCAACGATGATACCAACCCACCCGCTCAGCCACATGCATATGGGCTGCCGTTGTTGTGCGACTACGAATCACCCCAAGCCCAGCTACCCCCTTCTTCGTGAGGCTTCTGGTATCGGTAATGATTTTCTTGGTTGGTTTTGTAACTTTGTGAAACATCTGATTGGTGGTGTCGAAGTTAGTGGCGCACTTCGAAAAGCGCTTATGAATATTCTACCTGATTACACCTGGAAGCGTAAGGTCTTTGCACAGAGGACCATTAGACTTATCCACAACATTTTTTAGTTATCCACTTGTGCTTACTACCAGGGGTATGACAATATATAGACATGATTTGCATGAAATGCAGATCACCCCACAGTGAGGTGGTCAATACGCGCTCGACCCGAGGTGGAAGCCAGATATGGCGTCGTCGTCGGTGCGCGGACTGTGGCAAGGTCATTACGACTTACGAGCGGCAAGATTTATCTTTTCTCCAGGTGGTGGGCAGCAGCAAAACCTCCTCCTATCGCCGCTCGTTTTTATTTATGTCTCTTATGAGAGCAATCGACAGTGTTAATCTCGATGATGTCGATATCGATAACCTGGTGGATACTATTGAACAGAAGATCATTCTACGGGGACAGGATGAGATCCCAGCCGATCTCATCCGTAGACTCTCACTCGAGACGCTCAAGGCCGTCGATATGAATGCCTTCATGCGCTACATGGCAACGCACATGCAGTTCAGGACAAAGTCTGAACTCAAAGCTGAAATGAAGAATTATTAATACATATTTGTTATGCTTGAGCACATAGTGCATGTAGATAATTAACACATTCAATCTGATAACTAAAAAGGACCCAACTCTATGGGTCCTTTAGCTTCTTATTTAGGAGTGCTAGTTGGTATCAGCCTGAGGTGCGTCTTCGGTGGCTTCGCCATCTACAGACTCTTCACCTGGAGCAACAGCCTCGCCCATCTCCGCATCAAGCTCAGCCATCTCTTCTTCGCTGCGAGGAGCTTCAACGCGACACACAAGCTCGTGTTCGTCAGTTAAGACAGTCACGCCCTTAGGTATCTTCAGGTCGGCAACGCTCAAGCTCGCTTCGAGCTCTTCCAGACCGGTTACATCGATCTCAATACTGCTTGGCAGATCAGTTGGCAAGGCCTCCACCTCGATCTCTTCGAGGTTTTGCACGAGTGAACCACCGAGGTTAAATACACCTGGAGCATCACCAACAAGCCGCAGTGGTACTTCGGTACGAATTGCTTCGTCCATCTTAACCTGCAGGAAGTCGACGTGACTCAGCTTCCCTAGGTGTGTCTTCTGCACATCCTGAATCAAGACATGCACTGGCTGTGCATCTTCGATTGCGAGCTCAATGAGGCCTGAAGAACCGGCCTTGTGATACATCCGCTCCAGTGGCAGATCTTCCACGCTGATCAGGTGAGATTCGGCACCCTTACCATACACGATGCCAGGCACGAGACCCTGTGCACGCAAATCTGCTAGCTGTTTGCCAGAGACAGTGCGAGCCTGAACTTTTAATTGTAGTTTTTCCATGTGTTACTCCTTAAGAAATTGAGAAAGAAATATAGTCCGTAGAATCTTGTTATGGAGGTCGCTATCGCTGAGACTGCAAGAATGTGTAGAATTCAGCTATCTCAGAGGCAGTAATAGCCCCTCGGCGATTAAATGCAGCCCGCTCTCGCCTCGATGCGTCAGCACCAAGCTGAGAACGTGATCGCTTACGGCGATTTGTGTGCTTACCCTTCTCACCGAGCGGCTTACCCGCCTCATAGCTCAAGAGCACCGTAGCCAATACTGGCAATGAGCACTCCTGGCAATTCAGCTGCATAAAGCAATGCTGCTCCACCTTCCCCAGGAACCTAATGTCATCAGTCTTGTATTCTGCGCTACACGAAGGACAGCGGTAGAAGACGCGAAGATTATTTATGAGTTCCTGTAAGGCTTTAGGATTCAAACGGTACTCCCTCTTGGGCCATATTGTACCAAGTTCTATCTGGAATCGTCAATCATATTACCATGGCGGCAATACAAATTTACTTCGAAGCAGTGTCCTTCCGACGACGCCGGGCCGTGAAGAGCACCATGAGTACCGCAATCAAGACTGCTAGCACCCCGAGGGCAATCAGTTTCTGCAGACTATCTCCAAGCAGCGCAACGGCGCCAAATGCTAGGGCTAGCAAGTAAATAAGCAGTACTGTCTTGCGCTGCGAAAGTCCTGCATCTACAAGAATGTAGTGAAAATGTCCACGATCTGCCGAAAATGGCGATCGGCCAGTTGCCAGACGACGAACCACCGACCAGATTGCGTCTAGGACTGGCACACCCAGCACGAGTAGCGCAGTAGCTAGCTTGGCGCCGGAAATGATTGCCAAGCTCCCCAGCATCATTCCGAGGAAATAGGCTCCACTATCTCCAAGGAATATCTTTGCCGGAAAAAAATTATAGCGAAGAAAGCCAAGGCAAGCACCGAGGAGGATAAGCGCCAACACCGCTGTGGCCGGCTGGTCGATCTTGGGGCTTACTGAGACAAGAAAAAGGATGAGGGCTGCAATACCACTCACACCAGTCGCCAGCCCATCGAGACCGTCTAAGAAATTTATGGTATTCGTCATGCCGATAAGCCATATCAGACTGAATGCAACCCCAAAGACCGGCACCTGGAATGATGCAATTTGCACTACAGATTTCGTCAGATCAAAGCTCTGTCCGAGTGGGTTTGAGATCACCTCTACCCCAATACCAAATCCAAATACCGCGATGCTCGCTGCAACCAATTGTCCTGCAAGCTTCAGCCATGGACTAAGCCGATAAATATCATCGAGCAGGCCAATGAGAAACACGATCGAGCTCGCAATCAGCGCCCCCCAGTAGGCCTGAGTTGGGACTCCAGGAAAGAGGCTGAAGCTCAAAAATACAAAAATCAGCGCAATAACTATCCCGCCAGCCCGGGGCATAATCTTCTGATGAAGCTTTCGTACAGCCTCAGACGGATTATCCACCGCACCAATTCGCGGTGCCAACTTAATAACAAATGGGGTGAGCAGCAGCGATAGTGCCAAGCTCCCGAGCAGTGCTATGGCATACGTCGCGATCATTCCTGCTTGGTCGCCTTTTCGGTCACTCGAAAACCAAGGTATTTTCCAAACATGAGGCGCGTCTGTGCATCAATAGCAGCGAATGCACCAAAGCCGAGGGCAACAAGCGGAAGTAGAGCCCACTGCAGGACCATGAAGACATTCTGGATCTTCTTTTTACTCTTGGGGCGCTGTGGTAGAGAAATTATCGACAGCCAGATAGTGATGAAGAGCCCCACCATCGCGATCGTCATAATCTGACTCGCGATAATTGGAAGCTGGTGTGCCAACATGCTGTACTTAAAGGAGGGGTTAAGGAATAGCGGCAACCACGCTACGAAGGTCAAAATCAGCGGTGCTGTCGCCCATGAATAGTGGCCCTCAAAGAGTCGCCAGAAGTGAATCGCGCGATTTCCAGCGGGAATTTTTGGGTGTCGCGAGTTTTGAATAGCTACATATGGCACGTCAGATACTCCATAGGCCCAGCGCTGCAACTGCAAGTATTGATTCTTAAAGGTTCTCAAGTAACCAGTTGCCAGTGTAGCGTCCTGATATACCGGTGCATATATCGGTTCCACTCGATACTGCCCATCAAACCGATAGAAGCTGCGCCAATACTGATGGCCGTCCTCTACGATTGTAGTTGTTGACCAAAAATCCGTTGCGATGAGTGCATCAAGTGGCTGAGCATGGGCAGCAAAGTTCCTGAGTAAATGCGGTCGCACTGAGTTAATAATCACCCAGAACGAGTTACCAGTAGCGATCACTCGCATCGGAGCTGGAACATCCCAAATATTATTAAAGAACATTGGAATTGGCTGATAGGCATACTGCTTCGGCGACTCTGAGGTCGTAAATGAGTATGTAAGATGCTGGAAATATGCCGGATCTGGGCGGTGATCAGCATCGAGTGTTGTGACAATTACATTCTTTACAGGAACTTTTTCTTTATAGATGACCTCAAGCACTTGTCGGCCTGCATGACTAATGTTCGCACCCTTCCCCTTGACTTCACCTGCTATTCCATCTGGGTGCTCATAGGTTAGGAATTTGCCAAACTGCCCTTCGAATTCCCTCTTTAATGTCGCAACTCGCTCCCTATCCTTGTCACCACCACGCTCTTCATATGCGACTACAAACCAAAGCTTCTTCAAATCATAGTGAGCTTGCGACAGAGCCCTGATACTAGGCCGCAAAGTTTCTAAAGTTTCGTTATATGTTGCAAGAATTACTACATGTATGACATCAGAGGGCTTCACCTTGTGTCGAAACTGACCTACATTTCGGAGAGTATCAAGCTCGAGAGTAAGTTGATGGTATTGTTCATGGGCTCGCCGGCCTGAACGACTTAAAAACCAAGTGTTACCAAGCTCACGACGCACTTGAGCAACATGACGCTCAAGCTGCTGAGTCCCCTCGCCATCCATAAGTAGCTCCAGATGATTCAGCCTGGCCTGCCAGTCCACATGGGATGCAATCCGCAGCCGACGATGCCCCATAAGGAGGGCAAAGCTCATGCGAAAAGACTTCATAAGCCAGAACAAGTCAAAAGCGATGATAAAATACGCTACTGCTACCGGCGCATAGATCGCAAACACGACTGGCAAGATGATCGTCATCCAGGTGGCCAGTCCTGGAAGAATTTCATAAAAACGCACCGTGAGATGTCGAGCCTGGACATTTGACCCAGTGAGAGAGTTAACGCGGGCCATAACTTACTCCTATAAAGAAGGCGGCAATTTGTGCCGCTAGCAATGTTAAGGCCAAGCTTGCCACAATCAACATCACACTCGTGATCCGACTGCGTCGGTAGATACCTTGAGCCAAGAATACGTTAAAGGAAGAAATCAGCACAGACGCAAGCGGCAAATAGAAGAGCTGCCACCAGGAGCCCAGCCGATCAAAGTTGGCGAAGCTCGTAAATCTGACAGGCAGAGATGATTGAACGGGTTGAAGTTGGGTTGCCATATATATGATGAGACCTACGTTCAAAATAGCTAAAAGTCCCACGAGACTAACTATCCAGTTGTTTCGCCACATTTCAGCTTTAAAAATGCGCGGTTGTTGCTTTTCGGGAGCCATAGTATGGACCTAGTATACCAGATATGGGAAAACAACTGGAGCCGATGGGCGGATTCGAACCGCCGACCTCTGCTTTACGAAAGCATTGCTCTGGCCAACTGAGCTACATCGGCAAAAAATTGGAGCGGGTAACGGGAATCGAACCCGTGTCTCAACCTTGGGAAGGTCGCATCCT
>CAYSMD010000002.1:0-53862 GCA_964432055.1 uncultured Candidatus Saccharibacteria bacterium | reverse complement strand
GAGCAACGGTTTTGTAAACCGTAGGTTGGGGGTTCAAGTCCTCTCGCGGGCTCCATAGTACACTCTTTCTAAAAGGGTGTTTTTTTTGTTCTTTGCATAAGTGGTATAATGACTTGCAGATGCGTCTTCCGCTGAATGCAATTCATTGGTATATAGGCTGGCCATTCTTTCTAGTAGTGGCATTGCGGAGCTTTGCTGTCCGAGACACGAGCGGGAATTCACTGAATCGACTCTTTGGACTGAGTGCCATAACGTGGCTGGCATGCTTTACGGTGTATGCATTGCCGCCGCTTCTGACGACCGATAGTAATGTACTGACGATAAGTACCATCGTCGGTGATGCATTGCAGTTTATCGCTTTGTTTATCTTGTGGGTGGCTGTGGCGAGGGTGTATTTGCCGCGGCTGCGATGGGCACGCATACTGGTGGTTATCGCCGATGCCATGGTTGTGCTTGTCGGGATTGCGATCACCGCACAGGTGAATCTCGCAAATCCCGTGACATTAACCTATGTCAATGGAGCATGGTCGATCAATTACGTGGTATCGATGGGCTATCAGGTCGTATCTGCTATCCAATACGCCAGTCTGTTATTCCTCGCGGCACGCTTTTGGAGCCAATCGCTGCAACTCACGAACCGTGCTCAAAAAATACGGTTGCGCGCATTTGCAATCGGCTTTCTTGCAATCGGTGGAATATACGTATCAAGACCATTTTTCGGTTCAGGCACCATAGATATGTCGACTTCGGTGCTTGTCGCCTTTAGTATGATCATGACGGGATTATTTATTGGTGCCACTATTTATTTATCGCGACGCAAGACGAAACTATCATGAATATTCCACAAAACTATATCCACGCATTTGTCGCCACGCCAGTATTAGTTGTCTTCTTGTATATGAGCATGCGTTCATATCGAAAGACTCGCAATCAAACCAGTCTCTATTTAGGCATCGCAACAATCTTTTATATACTCACTACATTTCTATCTGCTTATCCTACTTTATGGACAGCCGAGAGTAGTCAGCTAAATATATATGGTCTCTTTGCAGCTACCGCTGAGCAGATAGGGCTATTTTGGCTATGGGTAGCCGTAGCGCATGTCTATTTCTCAAAAAAGCCATTTTGGCGAGGCGTTGTTGTTACATTGGCCGGTATTATTGCGATTGCGGCTACGATTATTTCGTTTCGTGATTTGACAGGGCAGCCAACAAAACTTATTGAGCAGAATGGAGTACTGATACTCTACAACTATGTAAGTACGCCATTTATTGTGCTTGTAGCTGTGGAATATGCAGCCATGCTATTTCTCGCTTACGCTTTTCTGCGTCAATCAAATAGGACTCAAGATCTGCAAGTCAAATGGCGTCTGCGGATTGTGGCGTTAGGCTTCACACTCGTTGGAGCAGCGTTTTGCGTAGTGCCGTTGGCCAGCCCTTCCGAATATGGAGCGATTAACCCGACGCAATCATTACAGATGCTCGTGGGCATCGTGTTGGTTGCGCTATTTTTACTCGCTACGCTACTCGTAAGACCTAAGCAGAAATAGCTTAATCTAGTAGATTTTCGACTTCATTCTTAACGACTTTTTCTTGATCGACTTGTTTATTAGCTACAATTGGTAACTTCAGGGAGAATACGGAGCCTTTTTTGAGCTCACTTTCCATATCGATAGAAGCACCGATACGGCGGGCGAGTTGGTTGGTGATATAAAGCCCCAGGCCAGTCCCGTTTGTTTGCCGCGTGAGTGGATCCTCAGAGCGCCAGAACTTGTCAAAGACCTTGTCCTGCTCAGATTTGGCGATGCCGATTCCTGTGTCGGCTACGAGAATGATGAGCTCATTGCGATCCTTTACTGTTGCCTGAACAGTGACGCGACCGGCTTGAGTGTATTTAATCGCGTTCGTCATAAGGTTCTGGAGAATTTCCGTAAGGTATAGCCGCGAAGTGGTCAGCTTTGGGAGACTGTTGGGAGCAATCACCTTAAATTCCAGGTGTTTCTCGGCAGCTCGTGGGGCAAATTCTGAGCCAAGCTCGTGTAGTAGTTCTGCGACGTTAAATGTTTCTATTTCCATAGGCTTATCAGTTCGCTCGGCACGAGATAGAGTCGAGAGGTCATTCACCATCTCGGCGAGGAATATCACCTGGCGATGAGCCTTATCGAGTGCTGTACCAATCTCGGCTTGCTGAGCGCCTGGTTTTGCAAAGAGTAGCTGTGCCATGGAGATATTTGCTTCGGCGACGGTGATTGGCGTGCGAAGCTCATGGCTCACCTGAGAGATAAAGATGTTCTTCTGCTCATCGAGACTTTTCTGCTCGGTAATGTCTCGCAAGATGAAGGTAAATCCAGCCTTTTGGTCTAGCGCATAGCTGAGCGCAGTGCGACTAATATCGATCTCGAGGCAAATTGCATCGTCTTCAGTGAAGTGGAGTATGAGGTCTGAGCGTCGAGCTAGGTAGCGTGTTTGCGCCGCCAGAGCCATTGGGTCGACTGGCTGCTTGTTTGCGTCATAGAGCTTGAGTAGGTGCTTGATATTTTGGCCGGCTATTTCAACATTTGTGTCGAGCAAGTCGAGTGCGGCTGCATTGAAGACACTAATTACGCCCTTATCATCAACGGCGAGCACTGCCTCGGACATACTGTTAATAAGATTTACCATACGTTCATGCTCATACTCAGCGTGGAGAATTTTCTTTGATAAATCACGGCGCTGCTCTCGATTTCCGAGCATAATACGGCTGAGCATAAGGATAATCGTCGAGAGCAGAACGTACCACACGAGAGCGATGGCCAGCGTCTCTACGGTGATCTGCGGATTTTGGTGCCAGATACCCGCGATCATCGTTACGGCGAGTAGTCCGAGACTAATTGCGACACCGCGGACTTGGTAGTAGTACTCACTGAGGTAAGCGATGATCACCCAGACGATCAAATACGGTGAGAGAGTCTCGACTACGAAGATAACGAGTGCTGCCACGGCTATGTGATAGAGCGTGAGCATGAGTGCTCGGTGCTTATCGAGCTTTAAGGCGGGGTGAAGGTGTGAAGCGGAGAGGATGATTGGCGCCAGGATTACCGAGGCCGCGAGGAGTACGCTTGAGGTAAACGTACGACTCTGAAAGAAATCGAAAACTACCGCAGCCGAAATGGCCAGCACGAGCAGCAGACCTGAACCTGAAAAGTCTCGTTGCTCTGGCGGGGTTACTTGGTGATCTTCGAGCATAACTAGTATTGGTATTATACCGGGTTTGGGAGATGCATGCTTGTAAAAAGGTAATAAAAAAACCATCCGACGATGATTTGGCAGGGGTGGCAGGATTCGAACCCGCGGCCTTTGGTTTTGGAGACCAACGCTCTAGCCAACTGAGCTACACCCCTCGGTGCTTGTTATTCTATAAAACAAGCGTTAATTATACCAGGAACGGCCTGCATTCGATAGGAGGAAGGGGTATAATGGGTAGTGAAGCGAAAGGAGTTTTACAAATGACCGAACATGATAAGCAAGTCTACGTCCTCAATATGGAGGAAGAGACGATGAATAACCAGAACTTTCGTACCACACTTTGGACTGGTACTCACACTCAGCTCACAGTAATGTCGATTCCAGCAGGGAGTGAAATTGGCCTAGAAGTACACCACGATGTCGATCAGTTTTTGCGCGTTGAGGCCGGGGCCGCCCAGCTCCTCACCGGTGCAACTCAGGAAGAAGTTAGTGAAACCGCCGAGCTGCAGCCAGATCATGCAGCATTGATTCCGGCTGGTACGTGGCATAACGTCGTCAATAAGGGTGATAGTGATTTGAAAGTATATTCACTCTATAGTCCGGCTGAGCACGCACCTGGCACCATTCATAAGACAAAGGCAGAAGCCGATGCGGCCGAAGCTGCCGAACACGCCAACGACTAGGTCGATCTGCCGAGCTTCGTGAACGTCTACTGGCTAATAGCAAGTTTTGTGATCTTGAGCTTTGGCTTAGGAGCATTTCTAGGTGCACCTTGGGTTCCGGCTTTTCGACGCGATCTTGATGACATCTTGGATCTAGCTGGCGTTACGAAGCGAACGAAGTTCGTTGATCTTGGCTGTGGAGACGGTAAGGTGCTTGTCGCGGCGGCGCGGCGTGGCGCCCATGTGACCGGCTATGAAGTAAACCCGATTATGTGGTTGATCGCTAAAATTCGGATGCTGCCGTTCGGGGCAAGAGCCCATGTCTATCTGCGTAGCTATTGGTCAGTGTCAATGAGTCGCTATGATGTGATCTATATGTTCCTGATCAGTCATCACATGCCGAAAATGCGTCGCAAGTTACAAATGGAAATGAGCTCAGAGGCTCGGGTGGTGTCCTATATGTTTGAATTTCCGGGAATTAAGCCAAGCCGAGCTACAAGTAACGCGTTTTTGTATGAGCCCGAAGACTTAGGTAAAATAAGATAAGTAATACGAATCAATAGGTTTCTTTCGAGATAATACCGAGACAAGGAGTTGTATGTCAGAATTAACGGCCAAGCCATTACAATACAAAGAACTGCCAGGAATCACCGAGCGACAACTTACGGAGCACTACAAGCTCTATGAAGGTTATGTGAAAAAGTACAATGAATTGCGAGTCCTCGCCAAGGATGCCGCTACAGAGGGTGCGAACGGAACCTATGCCGAGATCCGCGAGATAAATATTGAAAAAGTATTTGCCCTCAATGCAATTAAGCTTCATGAAGCCTACTTTGAAAACATGTCGTCAGAGGAGCAGTCGTGTGAAGGCGCAATTCAGCAGCTCATCGAAGCGCAGTGGGGGAGTGTTGCTGCATGGGCAGAGGATTTTGCAGCACTCGGACTCGCATCAAGGGGCTGGGTGGTGCTAGCCTGGGATTTTGACAATCAGCGGCTTGAGAATTACATTTGTGATGCTCATAATCAAGGGGGTGTCTGGAACACAGGGGCACTTTTGGTGCTTGATGTGTATGAGCACGCCTATTTTCTCGATTACGCAACGGCTCGCAAGGATTATGTCTCACAATTTATGAAGCTTGTGAATTGGCAGGCAGTCAACGAGCGTATCCCTCAGTGGGCGGTTGATAAGTTTACCAAGTAGCTAGTACACACAGTTAATTTCTTTATAAGGAGGAAAAATATATGTTGAAGCTCAACGAACAGGCGCCAGATTTTACGGCTGCCGCTTACCAAAAAGGTGTCGAAGGAGACTATCGTGAAGTCAGTCTGAAGAACTACGCCGGCAAATGGCTGGTGCTCTTTTTCTACCCACGTGATTTTACCTTCGTTTGCCCGACTGAGATCGAAGGCTTTCAAAAGCACTATGCAGACTTTCAAAAGGCGAACTGCGAAGTTCTAGCTGCTTCGACGGATACGATCCAGAGCCACAAGGCATGGTTCGAGCGTGACCTAAAGGACGTTGAATACGCCATTGCCGAAGATCCTGCTCATCGGCTATCAAAGGCCTACGAAGTTTTGAATGAAGAGGGTGGAGAAGCCGAACGAGGACTTTTCGTCATTGATCCAGACCAGAAGATCCGTTACTTTGTGGTTTCAGATGGAAATGTTGGCCGTTCGGTCACCGAAACCCTCCGAGTAGTCCAGGCCCTCCAGACTGGCGGTCTTTGTCCAATTGATTGGCATCCAGGCGAGCAGCTCTTGACGGCAAAATAGGGTACAATAGCTACCATAAGCGTTATCCAAGTAGAAGATGCCACCGATTACACCACAGCAGCCTAAGCCCACCGAGCCTTCCAGCGGCAGTACACCGCCCGCTGGCTTTGGCTCTGGCGTGGCCGCTGTCGAGCAGCAGAAAACTGCCATGAACCTCAAAACGACTGAGGAGAAGTACAAACGTACTCGAGTTCTTTGGTTTATTACCATGGGTGCACTGGCGATAGCGGTGCTTGTCGCCATCGGCTTTGCTGTAGTGTACGGCCAAGCCACAGCCGCGAATAAGCAGCAGTTCGACCAAGGGTATACGGAAGGATCAGAGGAGCAAAAAGCCAAAGATGCCGAAGAGGCGACGCGGCAGGGACTCAGTGATACTCGAGGCTATACTGCCCCAAAGGAGTTGGGCGGTTTCTCGATGCAAATTCCCAAAAGCTTTAGCATCTCTACAAATAAGTCTGGAAAAGATGTCTTGATCATGATTGCGCATCCCGACAAGGTCGACACCCTAGCGAAAGAACAGGCTTTTCGGCTTACCGTCAAAGACGAGCTCTACTCGAAGGTTAGAGACTCGTATGACAAACAAGCAAAAGAAAAGCGTAATGGCGTTACGGCTGGAGAAGATATAAAGATTTCAGATCGTGATGCGGTTCGCTATACCGGCAAGTTCGATCGTCGCGACAAAGAAGGTACCCTCGTTCTCGTTGAATATTTAGATAAGACGCTCATCTTCCAGACTGATGACAACTCGAATACCACGCTCATTGAGGCTTATCGTAATATCCTCAACTCTGTCATTCTCCCTTAGGACTCCGCTAAGAGTTTTCATAGTAGTCCATGCTTGCGGGGCTGTGCGGGGATCGGTAAGCTGGCTACATGGATGGTGAAGACCGCCGACATTGGCGCGCTCTACTTGGATATGTCTCCGCACAATTACGTAGCCGATATGCGGCGCTCGAAGCCGCAATTGCAACTCGGGATCCGCAGCTGATTACGCGTGCTGCGGTTAGTTATCAGCGATATGCGTTGATCATGCAGCAGCTGCAAGATTTACTTATTGATATGCAAGATGTTCAGTTAATGCAGTCTCACAGCTCGCAGCGTATTAGCTCTTGGCTGACTGAGCGACCTAAGACAGCAGTTGATAGAAAGTTGAGGCTGCCCCGCGTAGTAGGTGATGAGTTACGGCAGCTCGAGCTTCTGCAGGCGATCATGACATCTCTGGACCCGAACGCTTCACTCAAAGTGAGCTATCGTCAACGTCAAGGGGAGTTGATTATGAAGCTTGATTCGAGTGGATGGGCTCAGCAACTGTGGTTTGCTAGTCGATACAATCGACTAGCGGCAGTGATCCGTAGTGTTTCTGAAGAAGCGCTTCAGGGTTTTGTGCTCGGTGAGCAGCTCGAGCGTGCTGAGCTGAAGTTGCGCAACAAGTCGGGATCATATTATGTGCACTTCCGGCTCGGTCGCCAGCTGCATCTGCCTTTTGGACCCGCGTAAGTTACAATGAAGGCTATGTTGGATGGGTTTACACTTTTACTAGTCGATGAAGATCGAGTTTTTGCAGAGGTATATGGTCGCTACCTGAGTCAAGCAGGAGCGCAGGTTGTGTACGCGCAGGATGCACGAGAGGCTTTAGCGGTTGTCAAAGACCAAGACATTGATGGTATCGTGAGTGAAGTGCTGCTTCCGGGCAAGAACGGCTTAAAACTCGTGAAGGATCTGCGAGCACTCACTTCGACTCACAAAACTCCGGTGCTATTTCTTACTGTAGTTGAAGCGGCAGATGTTGGCCTGTATCACAGTCTGCAAGAGTCGCTGGGTGTAGGGGCATATATTGTGAAGCAACGAACGACACCTGAGGAAGTAGTGCGGGTGGTAGCCGACTTAGTCGGAGCCGCCGCATGAGCCAGACTTCGACGCTTCACGCAGTTGTGTTGGTGAGGCGAGAAGTAGGTGAGGCAGACCGACTGATTCGCATTTTTTCGCGCGAGCAAGGTGGTCTGTGGGTGCGAGCGAAAGGTGTTCGACGAGCCGGTGCGAAGCTGGCTGGTGCTCTGGAGCCGCTGAGCACGATTCGTGTCGAGTGCGTTGTCGGGAGGTCGGTATCAGTGGTAACAGGAGCTCGCTTGCAGGAGAGCTACCAAGGAATCATGGATGATTATGATGCGCTCGTCTGCGCACAATCTCTATTGGAATTAACTGATCGTTGTTTCGTCGATGCGTCGGCCGAACCGACCTGGTATGACTGGCTGATTACTGCGTTGCGAGGCTTGGATCATCCGGCGAATCCTGGTCAGATTGTCCGCATCTGGGTGGCTTCACTGGCGCACTATCTGGTGCTTGCCGGCTTGTCGCCCGAATTTCCAGCTTCGAGCGACGCCCTGCGTTTGAATGTGCCAGATGGTCGGTTTGGATTAGAGACTGGAGAAGTAGTCTCGGCGTCCGCGCGGAAGCTGTGGCGAGTATGCTCTTCGTCTCCGCTCGAGCAGATCTTGCGCATCACCGGTGCTGACGAAGCGTTTCTTGAACTCAAGCCAGTTATCCAGCATTTCTGGCACTACCAAACAGGAGTCCCTCGACTCCGCTCGCAGACACTATCCTAGGGCTAAAAAAACGCTGTCATATCTGATATAATGTCCGACAGTATGACTCAGCCAGAATCCCAGCCACAACTTTCTTTAGAAGAGCTCACAGGTTTTGCGAAGCGACGTGGGTTTGTCTTTCAAGCCAGCGAAATCTACGGCGGTTTAGCTGGCTTTTGGGATTATGGTCCGCTTGGTGTAGAGCTCGTTAATAATATCAAGGCGAGTTGGTGGCGTGAGTTTGTCTATCGCCGACCCGATATGGTCGGGCTTGATTCGGCGATCATTCAGAATCCGACGCTCTGGAAGGCGAGTGGGCACGTTGAAGAATTTGTCGACCCAATGGTTGATGATAAAGTGACGAAGAAGCGTTATCGAGCTGATCACTTGGCGGGTATCGACACGACAGACCTTGAGAAGCTCAAAGCTGCTTTGGCTGGCAAGAAGAGTCCGGATGGCAATGAGCTCACTGAGCCGCGAATGTTTAACTTGATGTTTACAACGAAGGTTGGGGCGGTTGAAGAAGAGGCTGCGACGACGTATTTGCGGCCCGAGACTGCTGGCGGTATCTTTACCAACTTCAAAAATGTTCTCGATACATCTCGACAGCGGTTGCCATTTGGGATTGCCCAAATCGGGAAAAGCTTCCGTAATGAGCTCACCCCGGGTGAGTTCATATTTCGTGTTCGTGAGCTTGAGATCATGGAGTTCGAGTATTTCTGCAGGCCTGACGAGGCACCTCAGCACTTTGAGGACTGGCTGAAGACGCAGAAGGCTTGGCTTGCAAGCATTGGTGTCCGTGCCGAGCATGTGCATGAATATGAGCACCCAGTCGATGGTCGAGCGCACTATTCTGACCGCACCGTTGATCTCGAGTTTGATTTTCCGTTTGGCACTAAGGAAATTACTGGAATCGCGAATCGCACGAATTACGATTTGAGCCAGCACGCCAAATTTTCAGGAAAAGAGCTTTCGTATTTTGATGAAGAAACGAAGCAGCACCTTATTCCGTATGTTATCGAACCGACATTTGGTTTAGGCAGGATTGCCCTAGCAGTACTATGTGATGCTTATCACGAAGAGCAGGTGGGTGACGAAACTCGTGTGGTTTTAAAATTCACCAAAGAAATTGCCCCTGTTAAAGTTGCTATCCTCCCACTCTCGAAGAAGCCGGAGCTTTCGAAGCTTGCTCATGAGGTATTTGCGAGTGTCGCCGGTAACTACCGCGTTGAATATGATGAGACTCAGTCGATTGGCCGTCGCTATCGACGCCAAGATGAAATCGGTACTCCATATTGCGTAACGGTTGACTTTGATTCACTTGATGATCAGTCGGTAACCGTACGAGATCGAGACACGATGTCGCAGGAGCGCATTAAGATTAGTGAGCTCAAGTCCTACTTAGACACCCACCTAAAAAGTTAGACTCCGCGGAATACGATTCCGACGACAACGCCGATCGCTGCGGCGATTCCGCCCACGAAAAACACCTGAAGCCCACTCCTAAGCACGCCTTTTCGCGTGAGTGTACCTTTTACAAGTCCGAGGCAGAAGAGGCCAGCTAGGGCTGCAGCCATTGAAACGTAGATGGCGTAGCTCGGGGGGAAGAGGATGATTGGCAGGATCGGTATCATGCCAGCCAAGAAATATGAAATCAGCATAATTATCCCACCTATGACTGGGCTACTACGACGCTTTCGGCGCGACAAATCCTGCTCAGTTTCTTCAGAGAGAAATTCTCCGGCCGCCATAGAGACTGCTTCAACGGCTACAGCAACGAAGCCAGCTAGCAAGATGAACTTGGTGTCCGTGGTCCCCACAGAGAGGCCAGCGATGAGCCCAGTTGTAGATACGAGGCTATCTTCGATGCCAAAGAAACTTGAGCGTACGTAGTTCGATGAAAGGATAAAGTGATTACGATGTTTTTTATGTCGAGGCATAGTCTTGGTGCCTATTATGCAGAAAGTTGTGGATAACGTCAAAATTCTTATGTTAGAAACATTGACGTTAAGCATAGGCGGTACTATAGTGATGGTAGTGGGATCCTGTGGGTCAAGAAATAGAACTCGTACCTTACTCGAAAATCGTCATTTGGCATCAGTCTGTCCTGGACTTGGCCGATTGTAAATGATGGGATTTGAGATCATCAAATCAGAACTTTGAAATAAACATAAAAACCAATACAGTATGAAAACTCCAGATTAGCTATTTGGCAGTCAGCAGCGCCCCCGTTGCTTTGGCGTATCCAAATAGAAGCGTGCACATTTTTCTATCGAAGAAAACTCCACCTCACAAACTTTCAACTCTTTTGAAACTAGTACAGAATTCTGTACGCCAAGGACTCATTTTTACTCAAAAATGGTCCTTGCCACACATCGCTACTACTCGTAGCAAAAACCACCTCACACTTTTTCAAAAACAAACACAAAAATAGACAGTTGGCTGCTAAATAGGTAACCTTGGAGGGTGAACACTTCACCCCATACTCCAGTACTCTTGAATACCGTCCTCGAAGTTTTAGACCCGCAGCCAGGCGAAACCTACATTGATGTCACGGCAGGCTTTGGCGGGCATGCAGCAGCAGTACTCGAGCGAATCGGTGAGGCGGGTAGGGCGATTTTAATTGATCAAGATCCAGCTGCGGTCTCATCACTTCGAGAACGGTTTCGAGATGACGCTCGGGTTCAGGTGTTCCATCAGAACTTCGCTGATCTTGATTTGGATACGCTCCCTCCGGCAGATATGATTTTGGCTGACTTAGGGGTGAGCAGTCTCCAACTAGACGATCCGGCTCGAGGCTTTTCTTTTCGTGCAGAAGGGCCGCTTGATATGCGCATGAATACTGATTCTGGAGTCAGTTTGCAAGAGTTCCTAGCCGACATCGATGAAGTAGAGCTCGCAGATATAATCTGGCGTTTTGGAGAAGAGCGACGTTCCCGGCAAATTGCTCGCGCTATCATAGTGGCGCGGGATGCAGGCAGCTTACAGACTACCGTGGATCTAGCGCAGGCTATTCGGGGGCAGTCAGTTGGAAAGCCGGGGCGCATCGATCCGGCAACTCGTACCTTCCAGGCACTGCGTATTGCTCTTAATCAAGAGCTCACGGCTCTCGATACGCTTCTAGAAATAGGGTCGCACAAGCTGGCGCCAGGTGGTCGATTCGCAGTGATTTCATTTCATTCGCTAGAAGACCGAAAAATCAAGCAAAAAATGCGTGACATGGCTCGCGATATATGCGATACTATTACAGGACAAGCATTACAGGAATCCAATTACCGCTTGCTCACCAAAAAGCCCCTCACGGCGGCTCCTTCAGAACTTGATTACAACCCACGCGCCCGGAGTGCAAAGCTCCGAGCCGTCGAAAAGAAAAAATAATACAAAAAGGATGGTCCAAATATGACCGTATCAGTCCGCAACATGAGCCCTCGGGCAACCAAGCTCAAAGTACGCGTTATCAAGTAATTACCAATACCAGGGCTAGTATCTAGCTCTGGTCTTTGGCGTTTACCTTTCGCAACCAAAAAAAACAAAAACAAACACACACAGAAATTAAAACAGACACGGAGTTCGCACGTATGTACCCACAAGCTCGCCAATCGCGACTTATTCGCAACCAAAACCTGACACGAGTTGAGACAGCAGTTCAGGCTGGGCCAATATCGGTTTCTTTTATGCTTATTGCGCTCGTGGTGCTCCTATCCCTGTTATACTTAAATCAGGTCTCAAAGGCTTCCACGCTTAACTACCGTGTGTCTACGCTGGAGGCTAAGCGCACAGCGCTTCAGGCCGAAAAAGAGCAGCTACGCATTGATGCGGCGCGATTGCAGTCAATCGCCGAGGCTCGAAACTCGCAGGTTGCGTCTGCTATGGCGCCAGTTGGTAATGTGACCTACGCTCAGCGCTAACGCTTTGGTTTAAGGAGGGGATTTGTTTCGTCAGTCACGGCAGTCTCGCCTGACAAATACAGCAACCATGAGCTCAACCCGTCTCTATGTTTTGGCGGGGGTTTTGGCTATACCTCTGATAATTATTTTTGGCCGGTTGGTGTATTTGCAGGCTGTTAGGCAGCAGTTCTATCAGGCGAAGGCAGTCGCTCAGCAATCCAGGCAATTTGAAATACCAGCGAAACGAGGCGAGCTTTATCTGGAAGACAACGGAGAGCTCTACCCGGTTGCTCTCAATAATTCGCTCAAATATCTGTATGCTGATCCAAAACTGATCGAGAAGCCAGAAGAGGCCGCCGAACAACTCGCACCAATTATTGAGGCAGACGAATCCAAACTACGCGAGCAGCTGACATTCTCGGGAAATAATCGCTATATTGAACTCAAGCAACAGATTGATCGCGAGCAGGCCAAGAGGATTGCGGGGCTCAAGCTACGCGGCGTCGTCTTGCGAGATAGAGACTATCGGGCGTACCCGGAAGGCGCCCTGCTTGGCCACCTAACTGGCTATGTGAACAGTGATGGGAAGGGTCAGTATGGAATTGAGGAATACCTTAATGCCGACCTCTCGGGTAAGGCAGGTATGCTCAAGGCGATTACCGATAGTTCTGGTGTGCCTATCTCGACACAAGACAATATTATCGAAGAACCAAAGAATGGCACGAGCTATGTATTAACAATTGACCGATATCTCCAGGGCGTGGCCGAAAAAGCCTTGAAGAAAGCTCTAGACGATAATAAGGCGGCTTCCGGCAGCGTGATTATTATGGATCCGTACACCGGGGCGGTGAAAGCCATGGTGAACGCTCCTGACTATGATCCCAATAACTATAGTTCGGTCGGCAAAGATAACTACGCCAGCTTTATTAACAGTGCCGTATCGAGTCAGTTTGAGCCTGGATCGGGCTTTAAGCCGCTCACGATGTCGATTGGTCTTGAGAGCGGCAAGGTTCGGCCAGATACAACGTTTAACGATTCTGGTTCGGTAACAATTGGCGAATATACAATTCGCAATGCCGACAACAAAAGTTTTGGTAATGTCGACATGAGCCTAGTGATAAAAAACTCGATAAATACCGGCATGGTCTACATACTACGACTTTTAGGAGGAAATCCCTCGGAAATTACCAGGGCCGGCAAAGAAGTGCTCTATCAGGGTATTCAGAAATTTGGCTTCGGTGAAAAGACTGGTATTGAGCTCGCGGGTGAGGCCAGAGGGCGAGTCAAAGATCCGAAGGCCGCAGATATTGATTACGCAAACATGACGTTTGGGCAGGGAATCGCAACAACGAGCTTGCAGATGGTGACAGCAGTTGCATCAATTGCAAATGGCGGCACGAAAGTTCAGCCATATTTAGTAGCTAAGAAACTCAAGCCCAATGGTGAGCTCGAAACAATAGATCGCAAGCCGAGCGAAGAGCGCTTAATGTCAGAAGCTAATGCTACTGCCGTGAAAGAAATGATGGTCAAGGTTGTTGAAGGTGGTTCAGGATATCTCACCCGAATGCCTGGTTATCGTATCGCCGGTAAGACCGGAACGGCCCAGGTACCAAAGGCGAATGGACAGGGCTATGAAGAAAATAAGAACATTGGGAGTTTTATTGGCTTTGCACCTGTCGAAGACCCGAAATTTATCATGCTGGTGCGAGTCGATTATCCGCAAACCAACACCTATGCAGAGCGCAGCGCGGTGCCGGCTTTCGCAGAAATTACCAAACAGCTCTTAAGCTACTATCAAGTACCGCCAAACAGCCGCTAAATGCTATAATGAAACCAAGAAACAAGCAAGGAAACAGATATGCAATTTGACGCCATGACCAATCAACTTTTGCCAGTACTCGGCTTTGCAGCGGCTGGTTTTATACTCGCGATGCTGGTTACGCCAATCTTTACAGCATTGGCATTTCGGTATCAGTGGTGGCGTAAGCAGAGGGCGACTGCTGTAACTGGCGAGAAGGCTAAGGTCTTCGCTAAATTACACGCCGAAAAGCACAAGCGTCATATCCCAACAATGGCTGGGTCAATTGTCTTGATTTCGGTGGCGCTTATTACGCTCCTCTTCAACCTTAATCGCGCCGAAACTCTGCTACCACTCGTGGCTCTCATCCTATTTGGTGGCTTAGGTCTTATTGATGATCTCTCAAATATCCTTGGTTTTTCAAATAAAAGTGGTGGCTTAACTGCCAAGACGCAGGCCCTCGCTCTCATTGGGCTGTCAGCTGCATGTGCATGGTGGTTTTTTGCCAAGCTTGGCTATGATGTTCTGCATGTTCCAGCCGTTGGTGATTTCTCGATTGGTTGGCTCTATATTCCACTGTTTATTATCGTTGTTTTCTCAACCGCTAAGTCTGTTTCGATCACCGATGGCCTTGATGGGCTAGCTGGGGGATTGCTCACTATTGCTTATGGTTCATATGCGGTGATTGCCTTCTTTTCAGGCCTCTATCTGCTCGCAGCATTCTGTGCAACCGTGGTTGGTGCGGTGCTCGCTTATACTTGGTTTAATATTTATCCTGCCAGGTTCTTTATGGGCCAGGTTGGCTCCACGGCGCTCGGAGCTACACTCGGTGTAATCGCCATGCTGACAGACTCAGTATTTGTCTTGCCAATTATAGGCATGGTTTTCGTTCTCGAGGCTGGTTCGAGTGCGATTCAGATCTTTTCGAAAAAGATATTTGGCCGCAAAATTTTCCGTTCAGCCCCTTTGCATCATCATCTAGAGGCTATTGGCTGGCCTGAAACTAAAGTTACCATGCGCATGTGGGTAATTGGCGCGATAATGGGGGTAGTGGGCTTGTTAATTGGTCTCATCGCCCGTGGCTGATCTGCGAGCGACAGTCAGCGCCATTCGTCAGCGTCCGCATCACCGGCCTGATTATTTTCTTGGTTTGCTTGTATTATCTCTGATAGGTATCGGTATGATCGTTATTTATTCTACTGGCTCGATTGTGAACTTCAATATCACTGGCGGCGCGAGCGACCGAAACACGTTTTTCTTCAATCAAGTGGTTAGTCTTGGACTTGGTTTAGTAGGTTGGGTGATAGCTTCCCGTATACCGTATGCCCACTGGCGCAAATGGGCTCTGCCGATGCTCATCGTGTCGCTCATACTAATGATGTTAGTGTTTGTTCCTGGCTTATCACTTAATGTGAATGGAGCAAGTCGTTGGATCCGACTCGGATCGTTTAGTTTTCAACCTGCTGAATTCCTCAAACTTTCGCTTGTTTTATACCTTGCGGTTTGGCTCGAGTCACGGCGCAGTGAGCTCAGGTCGATTAAAGAGGGTCTCATTCCTTTTCTGCTCATCCTCGCGGTGACATTGGTATTAGTAGTGGTGCTCCAGCGTGATCTTGGTACTGGTGTTGTCATTATCTCGCTCGCTCTCGCCATTCTCCTCGTAAGCGATGCGCCAGTCTGGCTGTTCGGGGCTGGACTAGGCGCGATGATCGCTGCAGGAGCCATGACAATCATCCTCTTTCCGTACCGCATGGCGCGTTTGGCAACCTTCTTTAATCATAAGGATGATGTGACGGGAGCGGACTATCATATCAATCAAGCCCTTATCGCACTCGGTAGTGGGGGAGTGATCGGGCGTGGTCTTGGGAATAGCCTACAGTCGTATGGATACCTCCCCGAAGCAACTAATGACTCGGTCTTCGCCATTATTGGCGAGCAGTTTGGTTTGTGGGGGACTACACTCGTCGTAGCAATATTCGGCCTGATCGGCTGGCGCGGCTTACGGATAGCCCGGTTCGCACCAGATCGATTTGGTCGCATGGTTGCAACTGGGATAACAGTTTGGCTAGTTGTTCAGGCGATGATTAATATTACTGCCATGTTGAATCTGATCCCTCTTACTGGTATTCCATTGCCATTTATCAGCTATGGAGGTACAAGCCTCTTAGCAACCATGGTGGCAATTGGGATTTTGCAGAACATCTCACGTTATACAGAAAGGGAGCAAGCCTATGCGGATAGTCGTATCGGGCGGCGGGACCGGCGGTCACGTCACACCGGTTTTGGCCCTGTGCGCGGAACTCACAAAGCAGTTCGATAAGCGTGCATTGACCATCGATTTTATTGGCTCGGGAGGCAACCTAGAGCGTGATTTAGTTGAAGCCCAGGGTTTGCGCTACCATGCTATCCGGAGTGGAAAATTTCGTCGCTACGGACGAGGTGCCGTTCGTGAGCTCTTAGACTTTAAGACATTAGGACTCAACACTCGTGATGCTTGGCGATTTAGTCGAGGCTTGAGCGATGCCCGCCGGTTGCTCAAGGACTTGCAGCCAGATGTTGTATTTGTCAAAGGTGGTTTTGTTGGCTTACCAGTGGGCTTTGCAGCTCGTCGGCTCGGCATACCACTCGTGTTGCATGAGTCAGATGTTGTGATGGGATTAACGAATCGGCTGCTCGCAAGTCGGGCGCAAGCGATTGGTACGGGTTTTCCGGTTGAGGCATATACCGGCCTGAAGTCAGCAGCACAGCTCGTTCATGTCGGCAACCCAGTTCGGCACGAAATCACAAAGGGCGATCGCCGCCGTGCTCGTCGGGAGTTTGGCCTTCGTTCAGCGAAGCCCACAGTTCTTATTATAGGCGGTTCGTCAGGAGCGCAGGCCGTCAACGAAATCGTGTTCCAGGCGTTAGTAAAATTACTTCCGGGCATGAATATTATTCATCAAGTTGGATCGCGGCATATCGATGCTGCATTCTACCAGCGTCAGCGTTTGCCAAAAGATGTGCGGGATCACTATTCTCCGCACGAATTTCTCAAAGACGAGCTCGCAGATGCGTATGCTTTGGCAGATGTGGTAGTTAGTCGATGTGGGGCGAACGTCCTTGCGGAACTAGCATTGCTACGCAAGCCAACGCTCTTGATCCCACTGCCTTCATCGGCGAATAATCATCAGGTAAAAAATGCCGAATTCGTAGCTAAGCTGGGTGCGGCCAGAGTTTTATCACAGAATGAGCTGACACCGCGTCGATTCCGGGCTCGTCTTGAGGCTCTGGTAGAGTCAGTCGCCGATCAAAAATATTTGTCTCAATCTATCCGTAGGTTTGCAGAACCCGACGCGAATCGTAAGCTCGCAGCACTACTTATCGACGTAGCTGAGCATAAGGATCGGGATAACTAATGGAGCGTGAGGATGTACGCGTGAATGAATCAGGGCCACGCCGGGTGGTCAGACGTGGCGCGGTTTCAGTCTCGGCTGCCGAAGAGTCTACTCCAAAACGACAGCTTCCATGGCGAACGATGTTACATCGGATGCTCTTCATTGGCGGGGTTGCTGCACTTGTGTGGGTAGTTTTCTTTTCGGGATGGCTCAGTGTTCGGGGTATATCCATCGATAAGAATCAGCCTCTCAGCAAGGCAACTCTTGAGGAGGATCTTGCAAGTTATCTCGAAGAGCGTCCTACCCAGCGCAATGTCCTTTTCTTGCAGCCTGATACTTTTGAGCAGTATCTGCAAGACAAACACCCTACACTCCGTAAAGTGAACATAAACCGAACACTGTTACTAGAAGTACGCGTCCAAATGCAGGAGTCAGAGCCGGCGATGGTCTGGCAGTCGGGAGGGTCGAGCTGGCTCATCGGTGACGACGGCAGGGTATTGAGAGTAGCCAAAGAAGAAGATATGAAATACGGTAAGGTGATCGATACAGTACAGCTTGAACCAAAAATCGGCGACAGGGTAGCTGACCGAGAGTTTGCACGGTTTGTGAGTGAACTCTATCGGGAGTCAGCAACGAAAAACATATCAGTTGTACAGGTTGAGATAGGTGAGACTACTCAAGAGATTATTGTTCGACTGATAGACGGCACGTACATTCGAATGGCTACGACGCGCGGAGCAGGGGAGCAGCTAGCAGCGTATGAAGCAACGAGAGCCACTGCTAAGAGCTCCGGAAAGGCAGTAGTTGAATACGTTGATGTTAGAGTAGTAGGTAAAACATACTATAAATAGAAATTGTCAATATTTCGCAACATTCCTGTGAAACGGTTTTGTTTCACATACGCAGGCCCGTAGGGGATTCGTGTCTTAACAAGCTAGCCTACGATGCAGCTTCGGATACAGTCGTCTATGGGGTGGACACAGGGCATGATGCTGAGTTGCCATCACATGTTATGAATTTATGCAGAATTCAAGATTTGCAACATTTACTTGTCACAAATATTTGCGGCCTAGATGTTAGCTAACTTGTAGCTGTGCCAGATATTCTTTAGTTGATACTAGTGTATCGAATAAGGAGAAAGACAGGGTGGTAAGCGCTAAACAAAGCTCAAGCGGTCCATTTTTACCAGATGAATGTGAAGCTTAACTCTAGCTGAGCTATTGAGTACGAATAAATCAATTCTGGGATCACGTCGCAAAATATACATTGTGCGACATACAATATTCCATGAAGAGTTGATGCGTACTATAACTCTATCTCATACATTTGACTCAAATATTTCTATACTGCCGGTGCATGCGCGTGGCGGTTAGGATTATCTGCTAATTATCGTCACGAATTCTGTATGTATTAACATTTCTATGCTAAAACAATATATTATGAACTATTTATGTTCCCATAAGGCCTAGATGCCTAAGGCCTCAGCTAAGCCTAACCAGTTTAATGAGCATGGCCCTATTCCTCTGGAAGTGACCTGCTACGTATGGCTAGGGTATTAGATGGATACTTAGATGACGAAATATGAATGTAGTGCGGGCTAAAAATTGTGCGACATTATCTATATTATCATGCAGCTCTCCAAGAATGCATGATGTATAGCCTTATTGCCATGCTAGCTATTGCTTGATGGGTTAGGGCGACGCTTTCGATTGCGGTTGCGATTGCGTGATGAGTTCGAGCTACCAGCTTGTTGGCTTCGGTCGGGTCGATCGGAATTCGATGCCTGTCGTTGCTGCCCGGATTGCTTCATGAGTTCAGAATAATTCTTTGGTTGAGCTCCCGAAACTGCCGGCGTTGCTCGGGTCTCAAGATGTGCCGGCTGAGGGATTCGGGCTACTCTATCAGCATTACTCTCCCCTGCTCCCTGCGCGGGGGTTTCGGTTTTTTCACCCAGCCCACTCCATGAAGCGATACGAGCTTCCACGGTCCCTCTCTGGACGTTATAGAGGCTACGTGAGTGCTCGATAATGCGCTGAGATATGTCATTTTCTGGATCTGGCACGCGGAGAGTTTTTCCTGAGAATGGAATACTCGTCTCACCATCAATCGACATTGTCACATAGATATGCTGCTTCGAGAGGTTCTGCAGGTCACCAGATTCGAAGATTGGCTCAAAATACCGCTGCAGAGCGGTGGCGTCGTCGGCTCCAACACGGAAGGTAATCATTGATCCGACGTTACCAAAGACGGCGTCGCGTACCTCTGGTGCCATCTGAGCAACGTACTGGTTGGCAACCGTGAGGTAGAGCCCATACTTACGTGCTTCGGAGAGGATGACGGCAAATGAATCAGTAGCAAAGTTTTGGAATTCGTCGACGTAGAGGTAGAATGGTCGTCGTTCATTGAGGGGGATATTCGCCCGGCTCATGGCGGCAAGCTGAATCTTGGTAATCAAAAGTGCACCTAAGGTTGCGGCATTGTCTTCACCGAGCCGGCCGCGCGACAGATCGCAGATAAGAATCTTGCCTTCGTCCATCAGTTGACGAATGTCGAAGCTCGACCGTTCCTGCCCGATAACATTACGAATAAGTGGGTTTGCGGTAAAAGCCCCAACCTTGTTGAGGATCGGCGCAACTGCTTCAGTGGCAAACTTGTCGTTCCAGGCTGCAAATTCATTCACCCAGAATGACTTAACTGTCACGTCAGAAATTTGATCGACGATTGACTTACGGAAGGCTTTATCCGTGAGCATGCGTGTGATTCCCATCAGGTTAGATTCTGGAGTTTCGATGAGAGCTAGCAGCGTATAGCGCAAAATGTGCTCAAGTCGTGGTCCCCATGAGTCGGCAAACATTTTTTTGAGAACGCCGATAATCTCTGAGGCAATCGAGGCGCGCATGTTCGGGTCATCATTTTCCATCGGATTGAACGAAATAGGATTATCAAAATCTGATGGGTTGAAATAGACGACATCTTTGAGTCGGTGCTCTGGGATATATCGGAGTGAATCCTGAGCAAAGTCGCCGTGTGGGTCCACGATGGCGAAACCTTGATTATGATAGATATCTGAGAGGGCGAGCAAAAGCAGGGCGTACGACTTACCTGAGCCAGACTTACCAATAATATAGAGATGTCGTTCTCGATCGGTTCGCTTCATGCCGAACTTGACATGGGTATTGCGAAATGTCGTCGTACCAATGAGCGATAGTTCTTCCTGCGGCGTATTAACGAGTGTGGGGAGGTTTGTGGGCGGCTCCCCTACTTTGGTGGTTGTCCAGGCAATATTTGGGGTTTCAACGCTGGTGTGCGGTAAGTGATAGAGGCTAGCCAGTTCTTCAACGTTCAGGATGAAGCCAGCTCCTTCAAAGTAGCGCGCTCGGTATTCTTGGAGTGCGTCTGAGGAGGTGTCATAGCCACCGCCAATCAAGCCGTTGAGGTTGATGGTATTAAATTGCTTAAAGCCACCATAGAGGGCCTGCAGGCGCTGCTTGGCAAGATCTGCCGTATCGCCAATGTAGGCCACGCGGATTTTTACTTCATAGCCGATTTTCTCAGCTTTTGCTTCGACTGCGGAGTTCACCGTGGTTTGACCCGGCGATGGTTCTTTCTTTTCTTCCTTCTTCTCTTCACGAATCGGTGGCGCAACGAGTGCCTGGAAGAATCGCAAGATGAGTTCGAGTGGCAGCAGGAAGAGGCGCTCCTGCCAGTTATCAAACATACTTGGGCGTTTACCGCCCTTGCTTTCAGCTACATATGACAGCGATTTTGAATGCCACGAGTCATCGACTGGTCGCATCAGGTATTGTACCCAGATCTGCTCATCGGCATTGAGCTGAGCGAGCACCGTGGTGATACCGGCAAGTGGATCAACTTCGAAGGTTGCGAAGGTTTTAATCGGGTAGATAGACTCTTTGGTGGTCTTGATCTCGCTAATGACAGACAATTGTTCACCGATATCGGCGGTGGCATAATCTTCGACCTCGGTCATGATTTGCACGGTTGGGTACTGGGCATAGATTTGGCTCTCTACGTAGTCCTTGAGGTGTGTAGGTACCCAGACGTAGAAATTAATGATGTTTTTCTCAGAGACGATTTCAAAGCTGATGTGCTCCTGGAGCACTCCATCTTTCTCTATCTCTCCTTTCGTACGTAATATGCCGTGTAGGCTGGCAAAGAGCTGCTCGGCGGAGAGCTCCTTCTTATCGTTATTCTTCGGCACGATGATCTGCATCATGGTGTGCTCCGTGTTTTGCACGAAACTTACTCGACGTTTATTTTGCCAAATCTGCCAGATGAGGTAGGCCGCAATAAGCGTCCAGCCCCAGTATTGAAAAAGTGCGATGCCGATAATCGAAAAGATGGCGCCGATAACTGAGAATAATGCTTCCATGTTCGTCTTCTATTGTACTCTATTGAGAAGGATTTGTTTTATCTGTGAGCCCATAAGTTCTGTAAGAAGCTCGCCATACACGTTACGCGCTCTTTGGTGGTCGTCCACGTCGCTTACGCGGCTGAGACACAAACCCGTCTTGTAAGCGGTACATCCCTTTGCTCACGCGCTCAAACTGAGGCTTCTCTTGGAGATTGAGTGCGATTGTAGCCACCTTTACCTGCCGACGAGCCAGTACACGCTTAATGATCTCTTCGCGAGAGAGTGGGCTCTCTTCTCGAAGAATCTGCTCGATAATATCGGAGACGGTACCAGCTTGGTAGCCCCATTCAGCGAGTGCATAGATGCCGCGACCGATCAGTACAAATCGTGGGTCTTTAATAAGTTCGTTATGTACCGCCTGAGTAGTAACCTGCTTTGGATTAGCTGCGAGCTTGCCAATCTTGTCGGCAATCTCCGTGAAGTGCATCGGGCGTCCAGCCTTCTTGAGGACTAGATAGGTTTTATCGCGGATACTGCGTGGATTAACCTCTGGCCAAGCAACCAGACCCCAGTGTCCATCAAGCTGTGTGAGGAGCTTCGATGCTTGCGCAAGTTCTTCGAGAGCTACACGCGAGTGTGGGCCATCAACGACGGCGACAAGCTTATCAAATTTGAGTGGCTTACCATAATTTTTCGCAGCGGACTGCAAGTCACGATGGAGGCTCATAACAACATCTTTTGAGTATGGATCGAGAAGTGTCACGACTGGATAGAGTTCGTCATTATGCTCGATCAATTCGATGTCTGGCATCACACGAACGAGATATGTCACGTTCGCCTCTTCGTTGCTTGAGAGTGAAAGTGTATCCAGGAGACGAGCGAGCTGCAAGATGCCGCCTGCAGTATCGAGCTGCGCGACAATTGCACCATGGAGTTCGTGGTCATGTTCAGCCTGTTCGCGGATGCGGCTAAACGCGGCTTTCTCAATCTGACGAACGCGTTCACGAGTAATACCGAGCTCAGAGCCAATCTGTTCGAGCGTATGTGGCTGGTGCTGCTTGAGGCCATGGCGCTTAATGACGACTTCGCGATCGCGGTCTTTCTTAAGTACAGCTAAACTCTCGTCAATCAGTGATTCAACGAGAGGTCGGACGTCTGTCAGTTGGTTATCTGTAACGGTTTCTGTAGACATAGTTTCTCCTCACCCTCTTAACCTATACTTTGTGGTTGAGAACTATTATATCATCAGTATTTTATTAGGTCAATGGATACAGAATGACTTTTTTGACAGACCGTCAAAGAGCTTATGGTCTATACTTCTGCTTCTGAAGAGTCTGGTTCGTTGGGATTCTTTGGCTTTGTCCAGGTGGCATAGTCACAATCTGGGTAACGGCTACAGCCCCAGAAGCGACGACCCTTCTTCGTCTTACGCTCTATCAGCTCGCCTTCTTTACATTGTGGGCATTCGACGCCGGTTTTCTTAAGGATCGGTTTGGTATTCTTGCAGTCCGGCCAGCCCGAGCAGGCCATAAATTGCCCAAAACGACCTGATTTGATAACCATCATCTTGCCGCACAGTTCACATTTTTCATCGGTCTCAATCACTGGAACTGGGCTGCGAGGAATCTTTTCTTCCTTCTCGCGAATGAGCTCAGCTAGTGGTTCGTAGTAGCTCCGAATAACGGGTTTCCAGGTAGTCTCACCTTCGGCGATGGCGTCAAGTTGGTCTTCCATTTTTGCCGTAAATTCTGGATCTGTCACGAAGTCAAAGTGTTCGGCGAGCAGATCTGATACGATCATGCCGACCGGTTGAGGAATCAAGCGCTTCTCCTCGCTCGTGACATAGCCGCGCGACATGAGTGTAGCGATAGTTGGCGCATATGTACTTGGCCGTCCAATGCCGGCTTCTTCAAGCTTCTTCACGAGCGTAGCCTCACTATAGCGAGCTGGCGGCTGGGTGAAGTGCTGTTCTGGGCGAAGTTCCTTGAGCGAGAGCTCCTCCCTGGGCTTAACCGGTGGGAGTAGTGGCGAATCATCGCTATTGCGCATCGGGTAGACCCTAGTATAGCCATCAAAAACCAGTGTGCGGCCACTGGCTCGTAAGATCGCCTGCGTAGATTCAGCGAGAATATCAATCCTGGTTTGCTGAAACTCCGCCTGATTTATCTGGCTGGCGACTGTCCTTTGCCAGATAAGACCATAAAGTCTCGCTTCATCGCCGGTAAGCGAGAGCGAATCCGGAGTATGCTGGGCGTCAGTTGGACGGATAGCTTCGTGGGCTTCCTGTGCCCCGCGAGACTTCGTTTTGTAGATTTTTGGCTGCGCAGGTAGATAGGCGTCTCCCAGTGCATCCTTGATGTAGCTACGGATGCTGGTGAGGGCTTGTTCAGAGAGCGTGACTGAGTCAGTACGCATGTAAGAGATATGTCCTGCTTCATACAGGCTCTGAGCGGCACGCATCGTGCGACGGGCGCCAAAGCCAAGCCGTCGGTAGGCATCTTGCTGCAGCGTACTGGTAGTAAATGGGGCTTGAGGCGAGCGGCGGACAGGTTTTTGCTCAACCTCAGCTACGACATAGCTATCCGACTTTAGCTGCTCCGCCAACGTTGTCGCGGTCTTCTCGTCGGTAATTGTGAGCTTTTCTTCTTTTACTGAGAATAGCTTGGCGGTAAGTTCCCCGGCTTTCCCGCTCAGATCGGCTTCAATCGACCAATACTCCTCGGACTTGAAGGCAAGAATCTCTTTCTCGCGATCGGTAATGAATTTTAGTGCAACTGACTGCACGCGACCGGCTGAAAGCCCATAGCGGACTTTCTTCCATAAGATTGGTGAGAGAGAGTAACCAACCAGGCGGTCAAGTACGCGGCGAGCCTGCTGAGCATCAACGAGGTTTTGATTGATTTCTCGGGGATGTGCCACAGCCTCGGTGATTGCTGATTTTGTGATTTCAGCAAAAGTGATACGCTTCATCTCTTGTGTTGGCTTCGGCTCTAGAATATGTGCTAAGTGCCAAGCGATCGCCTCTCCTTCGCGGTCAAGGTCGGTTGCGAGCAGGATACGGTCGGCATTTTCAACCGCCTTTTTCAGGGTCTTAATCTTTGCGGCGCTACCACGCGGCACCATGTACTGAGGTTCATAATCGTGTTCAATATCGATCCCAAGTTTGGACTTAGGCAAATCGCGGACATGCCCGAGGCTGGCCACGACCTTATAGCCGGTGCCTAAGTATGATTCAATCGTCTTGCCCTTAGCAGGACTTTCAACGATGACGACGGTTTTGCTTGTGCTTTTCTTTGTCATAAAAAAATTGTCTACCTGGCAAATCGATACACAGAATTTGACGGGCTCGCCGATTGTACGGGTGTGCTCTCTATCTTGTCAAATCTCAGCCTACATACATCCAGCTATTTGCGCCTATCGATCGTATGTGATTATTGAGTTCGAGTAATGTCAGGGTTGCAAGCAGCTCAGAGATCGGAATCCCCGTCGTTTCGGCGAGACTCTCCGTATCAAGAGCCTGACTACTTAATGCTTCAACGATCAGGGTGGCCTGTGCGCTAAGCTGAGTCGTGTTAAGCTGCTTACCATGCACAAACGTAGTCGAGCTATCGTATTCAAGTGCTTGGCAGATGTCACCTGCGGAAGTGACGAGTAGAGCCCCCTGCTTCAGCAGGGCATGTGGCCCTACGGACCGCTCGCTCGTAATCGGTCCAGGCACGGCGCCGACCAGCCGATTCTCCTCGAGTGCAAGCTGGGCTGTAATCAGGGATCCAGACTTGGCATTGGCTTCTGGTACGATGGTTGCGAGTGATATGCCAGCGATAATTCTATTCCGGGCTGGGAAATGATGCTTGAGGGGCGGTGTACCCGCGGGGTACTCAGATATGACCGCACCTCCTTCCCGAATGATTTCACGAGCTAGAGATGCGTGGCGTGCGGGGTAGAGCTTGTCGAGCCCACTACCGAGTACAGCCCATGTGATACCTCCCGCCTCTAGGGCTGCTCTATGGACAATGGCATCAATGCCATATGCGAGCCCACTTACAATAATGAAGCCAGCGCGCGCTAGATCGGCAGATAATCGATACGCGATCATTTCTCCATATTCCGTTGGCTTACGAGAACCAACAATTGCAACAGTAGGCCTATCTGTCACGAGTGTGCCCGCAACCTGCAATTCAGACGGTGGCTTGTGAATGTCTTTGAGTAAGACTGGATAACTGTTGTGCTTTATAGTAATAGTTTGCATAGTAGTAGTGCTTGCCTAAAGTGTACCGATTTTGATAAAGTTGGATTTCATCTGTGTATTAGTATTGACAAATACAAACATAAGTGATAAGATACTCGCGTACCAAAACAACCTGATTCCCTCCTGATTATATCTGGAAGCGAGCGATCTGCTAATTGCGGGGCCATATCCTAAAACTCACCCTCCTTTAGGTTAATCCGCGTTAGCAGATCGCTCCCTTTCATAGCCACGGCTGTATAGAATATTTACCGACGGCCGCAAAATCCTCCTTGGTGGTATGGAAGGGGTATATGAGAAGTCCACATTGGTTTTTTACTGGTGTGGTCTTTTCATTTATATACATAGGAATTCTAGATCAAAAGCGAACAAAAAGCGAGCATGAGCATGATGCACTATTAGTCGATTATAGCTGCAGATCAGATCGCAGTGTCTGAACAGCTGCTTCAATATAATGTTTCAGGCGAGTTTTCTCTAATGCACTGAAGTCATCGAGTACAAAATCATGCATAGCGCGGTGGCGCATGAGCTCATTCCCTACTCCAAAGCGATAGCGCTGAAAGTTTCTGCCAATGTGGTGAGCAACTGATTTCACGCCGTTGTGCCTGGCGCCAGTGCGAAAACCCTTGGTCAAACGCGTTGTGCCAAATGGCAAATCACGATCGTCATAGATGAGAAACACGTGCTCGGCAGGAATATCAAAATACGACATCACTGACTGAACTGCTCGTCCTGAGTCGTTCATAAAGGTAGTCGGCTTGAGTAGATAGACGCCAGAACCGACCTGCGCAACCTCACCGCACCACGCGGGCTTATCTTGCCAGGTAGCGCTGATGGTGTGCGCAAGCGCATCAATGACTTGAAAGCCAACATTGTGGCGATTATGAATGTAGAGTTTGCCGGGATTACCGAGCCCGACAATGAGGATGGGCCTAGTCTTCGGCGGGTGTGACGCTGTTTCCATACTTACTCTTAAAGATAAGCTTTATTGGTGCGCCCTGCAAATCAAAGCTGCCCCTGAGCTGATTTTCCAAATACCGTCGATAGCTGAAATGGATGCTTTCGGGATGCGTCCCGTAGAGCGTAATTTCCAGCGGGTTCACACTGGTTTGGGTGGCATAATTAATCTTTGGCCGCAAATTATGCAGCCCAGCTGGCGGCTTATTAATAATCGCTTTCTGCAACACATTATTTATCTCGGTAGTCCGAAACTTTTGATTTACTCGATCTGCGACCAACACAACTTGCTCGAGGAGCTTATCGATGTGCCTACCAGTTTCGGCAGAGATGAGTACGTAAGGCGCCCACCATACAAATTCAAATTCACGGGCCAATCGTTTTTCTAGACGGTTATTTGCCCGCTCATCTTCATCGAGCGCATCAATCTTATTGACGACCAAGACGAGCCCTTTGCCGGCCTCGCGAACGATACCTGCAATGCGCTGATCTTGCGATGTGGCGGGCTCGGTAGCGTCGATAATGAGTATACATACATCCGCTGCATCAACCACCTGGCGAGTCCGGGTTAGTGAGAAGTATTCGATTGAGCGACCAATCTTTCCAGGACGACGCAGGCCGGCGGTATCTGTAATGAGGAGCTCACGACCATTAAATTCGAAGGCCGTTGAGATCGGGTCACGGGTCGTTCCAGCTATCTCACTGACAATCGCACTCGTCTCTCCGGTGAGCTTGTTCAGTAAGCTCGATTTCCCGACGTTTGGTCGGCCCAGAATCGCGACGCGCAATTGACGGGGGGCCTCGAGGTCTATAGCCTCGATATTATCGGCTACTTGCGCAGAAACCCAGTTTTGTAGCTCCTCAACACCGAGTCCATGGTGAGCCGAGATTTCCAGCTCATTAGTTAGTCCCAGACCGCGGAAATGACTGAGTTCGCCGTAGTCTTTATCAATCTTGTTATAGAGCAGAATAGTTGGCTTGCCAAGCTGGCGAACGATCCTGGCGAGCTGTTTCTCGGCTTCAGTAATGTGTTCTTGTGTGCTATCAATGACAAAGCCAATTGCGCTCGCATTGGCAAGTGATGCCTTGAGCTGCTCTTGGGCAGCTTGCGTAAGAATATCCCCTGACTTTCCGAATCCAGGCGTATCTTGGATGTACAAACGCTTATCACCCCAGGTGACTTCATGGCGCGTAATATCGCGCGTTGTGTGTGCTTCATCATGAATAATTGCCGCACGCGAACCCACCAGCCGGTTGAGGAGGCTGGATTTTCCGACGTTCGGAATGCCGACGAGTGCAAATATTGGAAAAGATTTCTTATTCATAGTCAAGACCAGTTCCCCAGTTTATCATACTTCTGCTCTCAGAGAAACGGTCTGGACTAGCTAGGACGACGGTTATGACGCGCCGGCCATCAATCTCGGTTAGTGTGATTAAGCATTGTCCGGCGGACAGTGTGTAGCCGGTCTTCACCCCTTTTACCCCTTTTTGACTCAAAAGTTGGTTGGTGCTCACGAATGCGTATGGCCTTCCGGTTTCTGAGCGAAATCCACCCGAGGCACGTGATACATATTGTTCTATGAGGGGGCTTGCTAGAGCAAAGTGCGTGAGCAAAGCAAGGTCCTTCGCGGAGGCTTGGCTGCCATTTGGATCAAGCCCGGTTGGATTGGTAAACTTCGATGAGTCCAGTTTGAGCTGCTGGGCAGTTCGGTTCATCTCAGTCACAAAATTTTCTACCGAGCCACTATGCCAGACGGCGAGCGCTACGGCAGCATCATTGGCGGAAGGTATGAGCGCCGCCTGCAGAAGATCTCGCATTTTTACACGGTCTCCTGCCTGGAGGCTAATGGTGGCATTTTCACCCCCCTGCACCGTCTTGACTTCATCGGGTATCACAACGATGTCATCGGGTGATTTGTCACGGGTGATAATATATGCGGTCATGAGCTTGGTCAGGCTGGCGATAGGGAGAGATTGATCTGCGTTTTTTGCATACAGTTGCGCGCGAGTATTCGCGTCCTCAACGAGTGCTGCTTTTGCACCTACGGCCAAGGTCGGCTCTGCTTCACTCTGAATGACGGGTACGTACTGTCCGACGTCGACAGCCGGCAAGCTTTCTGTGGGTTGAAATGGTAGGACTAGCTGCCAAAAAAGTACGCCAATCGAAACCAGGGCCGAGTTCAGTACGTTCATGCTCTGAGCTCCTCTAGTCGCCACTCGCCCGCTTTGAGGCCCGTAAGATCATACGCGCCATGACTGACTCGTATGAGTTCGGTTACCTGATGTCGGAGTGCGGCTAGAGTCCTTCTAATTTGGCGATTCCGGCCTTCCTCGAGACGAATATCTAGAGCCTGAGGCCCAGCAAGTTCACAGCTCTTAAACTTACTCAGACCATCGTCCAGTTCTATGCCATTGAGCAGCTGTTTTTGGTCTTCCGGGCTTATTTCTCGTTTCGTGCGAACGAGATAGCGACGCTCAACAGCATGCGAGGGATGCATGAGTTCATGGGCGAGTTGACCGTTGTTGGTGAGAAGTACGAGCCCCTCACTTTCTTTATCAAGACGCCCAATAATGATATCCGTATGATACTCTTTTGGAAGATAATCAAACACGATGCGCGCCTTGCCTTGCTGACGATGCGAAGATATGACGCCAACTGGCTTATGAAGCAGTATGATGTGCGTTTTTGCTGGTTGAATAGATAGTGGCTTTCCGTCGATAGTAACCTGATCGGGTGTTTCTATTTGTGTTCCAAGTCCTGCAGGGGCACCATTGACCTCGATGCGACGGTTGCGAATCAAGTCATCCGCCTGTCTGCGCCCAGTAGCTGCTCCGGCGAGCACGAGCCATTTATTCAGACGCATCGCGAGTCTCCTTCGGCTTTGGTGGCAGTTCGCTGCGACCATGTATCCCTAGGCATCTCCAGGCGAAGCTCGTTGGCTCATACTTCAGGACGTCATCAGACTCTCGTTCAGAGATCTGCAGCACAAGATCTCGACTCATAAGCGCGCGGAGACTATTATCGCTTGGCGTACCGCGAATATCATCAATAACCGACTTAGCCACTGGCCCCTCATACGCGATGATCGTCAGTACTTCCAAGCTAGATTGGGAGAGATTGGGGGCGGGCATGTGAGTGAGGGTTGCTGCATCACTACGATAGGCCGGCTGAACTGCGAGTTCGAAGCCATCTCGAGCCTCAACGACACCGATCCCACGCTGCTTGAGATCTGCCTTGAGCGCGGTAATGGAGCGCAGAATTTCTTCCTCACTGATATCCATAAGCGTAGCGAGCTTTGCAGCAGGTAGTGGTTCGGGACTCGCAAACAGTAATGCTTCGAGACGAGCTGTTTGGTGACTAGACGGCTTTGACATATGCAGCGTTCTCCTCGAAAAATAGCTCCACAAGATCTTCCTTGATGAGTTCCAGCATGGCGAGTAAACTCAATGCCCGCTCTCTCCTGCTTGGTGCGGCAAAATGTTTGTGAAGATTCGTTTTCACACCAACGTTTTGCAAAAGCTTCTGCATAGTTTGCTGGAGCTGAGCTCGCGTGACGTGCACAGAATGTTTTCGAGTGATGGTAACCGGCTTTGGCGCATGAGCTCGTTTCCAGGCGCGCAATAGATTATCAAACGTTAGATTGGCTGGTGGCTGTAAGTGTTGCTGGCTCGCAACGCTTGCAGTACGTCTCTCGAGCGGGGCGCCGATTTGTCCAGACAGGGTTTGCGCCACGTCTCGCCAGGCCTGGTAGCGCGCTACCTGAGATGTTAGGTCTTCCAGGCTGTCTTCACTTTCGCCAGAGAGCTGCTCACTGCGTAACGCTCGCGTCTTATAGTCGACCAGACGACTACCAATGTCTACAAACCAACGCAGCTCTTCGGACCGGACATCGCCAAGTGTTGTGAGTGCAGCTAGATAGTCACCAGTGACCTTTCCGATAGATAGTGCTGTGACTTCCAGCTCTCTTCTTTCGATAAGGTTAAGCAGTAGATCGAGCGGACCCTCGAAATCTGGTAGAGCAACGATAAAAGAATCAGCACGTGTCATAGTTCTATTATAGCTGATTGCGAAACTGCGGTCGCGAAGATATCGGGGCTATGGCGCAAGTCGGTTGATGTCACGAGGAAACAGAATAGCTTCTTTGACATTTGCGAGACCAATAATCTTCTCGACGAAGCGATCAATGCCAAAGCCACAGCCTCCGTGGGGCGGTAAGCCAAACTCAAAAGCTGTGAGATAGTGATGGAATCCGGCAGCTTGTGGATCGAGTCCCTTGTCCTTCATCTGGGCAATAAGCTGCTTGTAGCGATGTTCTCGCATTGGACAGGTAGCGATTTCGACGCCACGATATAGCAAATCTGCAGACAGCACGGTCTGAGGATCGTCTGGATTTATCATTTGATAAAACTTGTGAGTCTCGATGGGCATATTGGTGACAAACACCGCTTCGCAGCCTTCGTGCTTTTTTGCGTAGTCGCAAATCCAGCGCTCTTCGTCTGGTCGCAAATCCTTCTCGCCGATGGTGCTGTCGTTACCGGCCTTCGTGTAGAGTTCGTGTACCTCGGCAACGGTGTAGCGCGGGAACTGTTTTTGCAGCTTCAGCTCGGGCGCATTCAGACTCTTGAGCTCGGTCGAATAGGTTTCGTAGATAGTGTTCAGTACGGCATACGTCATGTCCTGGATGGCATTGAGTACATCATCATGAGTTTCGATGAAGCCAATCTCGATATCAAGCATAGTAACCTCAGAGACGTGGCGGGTAGTTGCTGAGGGCTCAGCTCGATACGCCGGCCCAATCTCAAACACACGCTCAAACACGCCAACCATGATTTGTTTATAAAACTGGGGGCTTTGGGCGAGGGTGGCTTCTTTACCAAAATAATCGAGCTTAAAGACTTCGGCACCCCCTTCAGTAGCTTCGGCAAGCAATTTTGGCGTTTGTATTTCAACAAACTCCTGCTCGGTGAGATACTGCCGAATCGCAGCATTTACGCCTGCCCTGACACGAAAAATCTTTTGCTCTTGGAGGTTACGAAGTGAGACGACGCGATTATCGAACAAAGTTTCGAGGTGTTCTGGCTTATGACTAATTGGTTTGTCAATTTCAATAATTGGCTCTTCTGTGACCGGCACGATGATGTCGAGCTTAGGATCATGAACCTCTACTCCGCCTGGAGCCCGTTCATCGGAGATCACCCTGCCCTCGACGGTTAACACCGTTCCAACCTGCAGGCCTCTGAGCTTTTCGACTTCGTCCTTATCCTCTACGAGAAATTGGGCAATGCCACTACGATCTCGCAATACGAAAAAATTCAAACCACCGAGCAACCGGCGCTTATGAAGCCAGCCCTGGATAGTAACAGTTGTATCTATGTGTTGGGGCAGTTCCCGAATAAGTGTACGTGTAGGCATAATGACACTATTTTACCAGATAGCGAAAGATTACGTTAGATCTATTGAGCGGCTGGGGTGGGAGGAGTCGTTGGTTGCTCCGGCTTTGGAGAGGCCTGAGCGCTCGATCCGAGGACTTTCTTGACGGTTGCAACAACATCTTCGAGTGTTACCTGGCTCTTGACCAGGTATTCATCAACTCCGAGCGCCTTACCGCGATCCTTATCGGTCTGCTCTGACAACGCAGTCATCATAATCACTTTGGTGCTTTTGGTTTCCGGAGTAGATCGCAAGATATCGAGAACATCAAATCCGGATATGCGCGGCATCATGACATCGAGCAAAATGAGGTCAGGTTTTTCTTTTACGGCAATCGCTAACGCTTCTTCGCCATTCGATGCAACGGCTAGTTCATAGTTATCAGCCTGGAAGCGCGCAAAATATATGTCGCGTAGATTTACATCGTCTTCGACGAGGAGAATTTTTGTCATATAGGGGCCACAATCCTTTCAAAAAGAAAATTACTTACGCTTATTCTAGGTCAGATCATGGTCTCGGCGCAACCCTTGAGCTATTGATGAGGGGTTAGATCTATTGGCAGTGTGAAATAAAAACTCGACCCTTTGCCTTCCTCCGACTCAAGCCAGATCTTGCCACCAAAGAGTTCAATGAGGTTCCGAGCTATGTATAAGCCAAGGCCGGTACCGCCAACTTCTCGAGTGAAGCTATTATTAACCCGGTAGAATTTCTGAAAGAGATGCTTTTGGTCTTCTGGCGAAATTCCGATACCGCTGTCACTGATGCGGACTTGTGCGAAATGCTGATCGGCAGTAATGACCACCTGCACTTTACCGCTTGGCTGGCTATATTTAATCGCATTATCAATAAGGTTATTGAGAACTTCACGAATTCGGTCGGGATCAGCTTTAACGTAGTAGGCTGGCACCAGAACCTTTGCAGCACCTTCAGCTGTGGCGGCAAATGGACTTTCGATAGTAATGGTCTTGTTGCGGGCGATGATGTCCATTTCGTTAATTACGTTGTGCAAGAGGTCTGTCAGATTAAATTGGGCCACCTTAATGGTCAGGCGATGATCTTCAATCTTGGTGACCGATAAGAGATCGCGGAATAACTTTCCAAGATGTAGGCTCGCCTCGTGGGCCTTGTCAACAAAGCTCTTGGCACGTGGGTCAATTGTCGCCAGCTGTGGGTTCATAGCCATAGAAAGATAGCCTTCGATCGCAGCTACTGGGGTGCGCATTTCATGGCTGGCAGTGGAGATAAACTCGTTGCGCTCCCGCGCGAGGGCTTTTTGGTCGGATATGTCGTGGAATATTCCAATTGCACCATTAACCTCACCATGCGCATCTAGAGTTGGCGCAATTGCAATCGAAAACGCGATTTTGCGATTATTCTTATCGAGCATATAGTAGCTATCCGTCGTCAACGACTGGCTTGCTGCCATAACCTGCATAAATGGGTCAGTTTGCGGGGTGAGCTCGGCGTCGTTTTGGTCATGTAGCTTGAAGATGAGATTATAGTAAATACCTTTGGCACTGGTGTCATCCCAGCCGGTGACTTTCTGGGCGGCATTATTAAAAATCACGACTTTCCTATCGCGGTCGACGGCAACAACTGAATCGGCGATTGCGCCGAGCATCAGCTGTTGCTTTAGTTCGGATCCATCGAGCTGCTTGGTGAGGCTTTCGGCAACCTGCATCGTCTTTACCATGCGATCCATGCCGCGACCGATGATATATGCAGCAATGATGGCAATAACTGTCGACAAGGCCTGTATCGGAGTGCCCATCGTAACTACATCAGATCGCTGAGACAGATGAAAGCTCAGCAGATACAGGATGAATGTGAGCCCGGCTGTGTGCGTCACCGAAAGCGTACCCGTCATGCCGCTACAGAGAATCGCCACGTACCACATTGGGTACCACGGCGAATTCAAACCGCCGGTAAAAAAGGTCGCGATGATGATAGACAGCGTAAGCGGCAGAATCGCGAACTGTATGGCAACGAGTGGCCGCTTACGATTTACGCGACGCCAAAAGAATAGGTTGTAAATCAGGCCGATGGTCAGCAAGGCTATCAGTGCGATAGAATAAGCTAGTGAAACTCGCAGGCTTTGCGAATAATTATAGAGCACGACTACGGCAATAATGCCGATTACGTCAGCCAGAGCGCAGATACGGACAATCGCACGAAACGTCGATTGATCGACGACGCTGGTACGGGACTGACGGACGGCAGCTTTCGACTCCATATTCAGATATATTGTAGCATAAGAGGTATCTAACTCATGACCACTCACCACACTAAAAAAATCCCCATCCTCGCCGTCACCGGCTTCCTTGGGAGTGGCAAGACGACGTTTGTAAATCACCTGCTGCGCGAGCCACATGGGCTCAAGATTGGTGTGGTGGTGAATGACTTCGGTGCGATCAATATTGATTCCGAGCTCGTCGCGGGACAAACCGATACGAAGCTCGAGCTAAGTAACGGCTGCATTTGCTGCTCACTTGAAACACTCGACCTCCAAGAAGCTATCGCACAATTTGCCTACAAAGGCAGTGACATTGATTTGATCGTCATCGAGGCATCTGGGCTGGCTGAGCCGCGTGATCTCGCGCTGAACCTACGCGATATGATCGGGATCGGTGTTCGACTCGATGCGATCGTCACTCTCATTGATGCCGAGCATGTAATGGAGAACGCTAAGAAGCACAAAAATGCTGCCGACCAGATAGAGTTTACCGACTTCGTCATCATCAACAAGACCGATGTCGTGAGTGAAGATCGAATCAGCGAAATTCGACAGCTGGTGGAGCTGACAAACCCACGTGCCCGCGTCTTCGAAGCTGTAAAGGCGCAGGTTGATATTCGCCTGCTCACTGACCCAGATCGCACTTGGGATGAAGCCGAAGCGCATGATCACGACCACGACCATGATGGTGAGCATAGCCACTTGCACGATCAGTTTTCACACCTCTCAATTAGTCTTGATAAGCCACTTCATCCGATGAAGTTTCAGGAGTTTGTGAATAACAAGATTCCAAAGTCAGTCTACCGCGCAAAGGGATTTATTGACCTCGGTACAAAAGGTCATTCTCGTAAGTATGTATTTCAGCTGGTAGGCACTCGCTCAGAGCTCTACTGGGATAATTGGAGTCAGGACGAAGACCACGCGACCCGTATGGTGTTTATTGGTACGAACTTTGACGCCAAGCAGCTTGAGGTAGACTTTCGCGCCTGCATAGATGAATCACCAGAGGAGCCTTTAGAAGGGATTGATCTGCGCCTGCCCCAGAAATGGGAGAGCTGAACTAGCTTCGATATACTGATTAAGCTAGAATTTGTAGTATGCGCAGGAATATTGCGATTATTGTAGCTACGGTTTTGTTTTTTATATTGATTCCCCTAACGTTATTTTGGGAATCTCCTGACCCGATGCTTGGAGCGGAGCAGGCTGCCGGCGCGCAGGCTATTACGTTGCCATTTGGCTGGAAAGAAGCATCTCAAGAGCCGAGCTTAGCGCTTGGTTGTCAGGCAATTGGTGCTGAGGCTAAAGGTATCCCTTTCGTCTATTCTGTTGTCTATATTTGTAGTGAAGCGTACCGGCTAAATTTATTCGCATTATTTCTGAATATTTCGTTAGTTATTCTATTTTGTATGACTGTATTTACATTCTTGAATAAGAAGGAGCGAATATTAAGCAAGTAGCTCCATAAGCTTCGCATAAAAACGCAAGTTGTGGATGCTCGCCATGCGCTCGGCGACAGCTGAGTTGGCGCGAAACATCGCGTGGACATATCCAGCCGAGTAATTTTGGCAGGTCTCGCAGTCGCAGTGGGCATCAATTGGGCCGGCTTGATGCTGAAGAGATAAATTTTTCATCGTAATTGTTGTGTGAAAAGGCTGATGTAGGTTGAGTTCTTCTGGCCTATCATTCCACACATAGAGCTTGCGGTGGCGAGCCTCACGAGTTGGAATGACTACATCAAAGAGGTCGTAGCCCATCTCAACGCACTTCACGATTTGATCGGGGGTGCCGACGCCCATCGCGTACTTGATAGCATCTGGCGGCGTATCATCGACGACCGCTTGGAGCGTCTCAGTTTGTAACTCGCTCTTTTCATTAATGGGAAAGCCACCATACGCATAGCCATCGAAGCTGAGTTTAGCGAGTTCGGTGGCGCACTTGCGGCGCAGTTCTCGGTCCGCTCCACCCTGAACGATACCGAATATCATCGGTTTCTTATCGAGGCTTTGTGCGACCTTATCAAAGTGCACTCGTGCTCGCTTTGCCCATCGAACCGTCCGCTCCACGCTCTTGAGCTGCTCGGCGAGCGGCATGTCTGGCTTCGTGCAGTCATCAAGAATCATGATGATGTCACTACCGAGCTTCAGCTGATAATCAATGCATGTTTCGGGCGTGAGCTCTAGCCGGTTCCCAGCTGCATCCTGGAAGATCACTCCGTCTTCAGTAAATTTTCCGCCAGTATTAAACTCTCGTACCAAGCTCATCGCCTGAAAGCCACCCGAGTCGGTAATGATCGGCCGCGTCCAGCCTGTAAACGCATGTAGGCCGCCCTGCTCCGCGATAATATCGACAAGGCCTAGGTTTGCCAAGTGGTAGGTATTCATGACCATACCGGGGGTCTGTGTGGCTAGGACAGCAAGCGTATCAACGGACTTGATGGTTGCACGAGTGGCGTCCGGGAAAAAGGCCGGTAGCGTAACGTCGCCGTGATGAGTGGACAGCACTTTCTTCATAACCGCATTATCCTAACACCAAAATGCCCCGCTGTCACGAGGCATTTCGCTTAACACTTCCTTATGTACTACTTATAGTAAGTCTTCACTTGGAATAGAACATATAGACCAATCACTATGCCAAGTACCGCTCCGAGTAAGCTACCCACAATATAGCTAGGCTGTGCGATAGCATTCAGAACGTTGTATGCAAAGTAGATTACATCTACCCAGAAGAGCAGTGTCCAGCCGCGGAGTGAACGTTTTTGCAGCAGTGGAAATGCCATGAAGCTAACAACTGCTTGAGCACCAAGTGCAATGACTGGCAGCCACAGCATTGGGCTAACTGCCGCAACTACGCCAACTGCCCCCATGGTTAATGCGCTGAGTCCAGTTAGTAGCGCAAGCAAACTGAGGAGACCAAGGACGGCTAGAACTCCGACAATTAAGGTGACCCAAGGCAAAAACTGGACGATGAGCTTACGGCCATTTGCTGGGATTTGAAATGGCGCTTGCTTGGTGAAATACGGCTCCAATTGCGCGATCAGATCTGTTGACTTTGCCGATGTTGACTTTGATTTAGCTGCCATAGCTGTATGATAACTCCTCTAATGAATATTGTTCGAACTGCTGTTATTGTAAGGCGTTCTACTAAGCAATGCAAAGTGCTTATGCGTGAAGGGCGCTACGCCGAGATATCAAATTCTTTGAGTTTCTTCTTGGCGGTCGGTGCTGATGCAGTCTGTAACTGTAAAAGCTCGGCATAGATGCCGCCCCGCTTTGTGGCGAGCTCATCAGGCGTTCCCTGTTCTGCAACATTGCCACCGCGAATTCCAATGATCTGGTCAACATGCGCAATCGTCGAGAGTCGGTGCGCGATAATGATCGTCGTACGACCCTTCATGAGGCGCTCTAAGGCCTCCTGTACCTGCGACTCGGCCTTTGCGTCAAGTGAGCTTGTGGCTTCGTCCAGGATGAGAATTGGCGGGTTCTTCAAAAGAGCCCGGGCAATGATAATTCGCTGTTTCTGGCCTCCCGAAAGCTTCACGCCGCGCTCACCTACTTCAGTGGCATAGCCCTTGGACAGCCTGGCGATAAAGTCGGCTGCGTTTGCCATCTTCGCTGCGGTTTGGAGCTCTTTTTGCGTGTATTTGCGGCCGATCCCATACGCGATATTATCTTCGATCGTCCCTGAAAACAGTGCCGGATCCTGAAATACGATACCAATATTCTGCCGGAGCGACTTCTGAGTAACGGTGCTAATTGGCGTATCATCGATCGTAATCATGCCGCCGGTTGCTTCATAGAAGCGCACGATCAGATTTGCAATTGTCGACTTTCCTTCACCCGACTCACCAACTAGAGCGACCTTGCTATGTGCTGGTATGGTGAAGCTTACGTCACTTAACACAGTGCCGCCGTTCTCATAGCCAAAGGTCACGTGTGAGAAGTGCACCTCTCCGCCCTTGATCTTCAGCGAGCGAGCACCCTCCACATCTACGATGGTTGGCTCCTTTTCCATGATCTTAAAGTAATCATGGCTATCTGCCTGAGCGCGCTGGATGCCCTCGATGATAAAGCTCGTGCCAAACAGCGGGAATTGCGCCTGGTTCGCGAGCGTGATGAGCAGTACGGCGGTACCAACGCTATACATCCCCTGGAGGGCCTGCCAGACAATCACGGCGAAGATCGCGAAGAACACAACGCCAAGCACAAGACGACGGACTGCATCGTATTTATGCCACTCCACCGACTGATCTCGCGAGACATCCTCTATCCGTTTGCGACGTTTGCGAAAGTCGGCCAGCTCACCCTCTTCACGAACAAATGATTTGACAACCCGAATCTGACCTATTGACTCTACAAACCGACCGTTGGCTGTATCAAGAGTCTGATTGATCTTCCCCTGCTTCTTCTGCCAGGCCTTACTCGAGAGATGAGTGATCCAGATATAGGTCGGGAAAATCACCGTGAGCAGCAGTGCCACAGGCCATGAATAAATCGCAATCGCAATGAGCGTAATAAGTGTTGTTAGGAAAAACTGTACAAAGTTATTCGCAAGCGCATTCATGAGCTGTGAAAGGCTCGAGATTGATCGCTCGAGTCGAGAAGTAATCTTACCGGTCTGCTCGGAGTCATAGTAGGCGATCGGCAAGCGCATGAGGTGCTGGTAGTAGCGTTGACTGAGCAAGCTATTGAGCTTCACGCTCATGCGGTCACCCAGATAGCCATTAATATTTGAAAGCCCGGCGGTGATAATACCGGCAACGAGCATGAGGCTCAGTGGCAAGAGCGCATCCTGGAAATTGACTGTCTGCCCATTGCTCTGCGCAGTAATGAGATCGACAAGTTGCTTAGTAAGAAAAGGGATTACCAGGTTCAGAAGTGCCAAAATGACGACGAAGATAGCGATTGCAATGTAGTAAAGACGGAGCTCTGAAGAGTATCGAATAATTTTCCAAATGTCACGCATAGACTCTTATTGTACGGCTTTCTTTCGTGCCATGCTACCCGACTTGCTATACTTATACGTATGAAACAGCTCAGGAAGTTCTTTATGCAGTACAAAGCCGAAGCCTTTACAAAGGGTGATGTCTTACTTCATCAAGATGAAGTTGGAGCCGAAGTCTACTACCTGACGGATGGGTTTATTAAAACGTACACGATTGCCGACGATGGCGACGAGAAACTCATCGCTATTCTGGGTCCTGGTGATGTCATGAATCTTGAAGCTGCCCTCTTCCAAGAGGCTACTCACCGCTACTATTACGAAGCAATGACCGATGGAAAAGTTCAGGTGGTATCGGCCGACCAGCTCGAAAAACTCATCACCGGTAATCCCCCTGCCCTGATTGACCTGGTGCGCTATGTCATGACGCGTAATGACGAATTAGCGCAGACACTCGACAACATCCTCCAGGCTAAGGCCGATATGAAGCTGGTCAACTACCTTGCTCTGCTTGTGCAGCGCTTTGGCACCGAAACAAGTGAAGGCATTATCACGCTTCCCTTCCCACTGTCGCACGCCCAGCTCGCCAGCATGGTTGGCACTACTCGTGAGACTATGACAGTTCAGATACGCCAGCTCACCAAGGCTGGTGTGTTGAAGCCAGCTCGCAATGGCCTCTTTCGAAATCGTCAATCTGGCTTCGAGATTAACCTCTCAAAGCTGCGTGAACTAACTGACGTTTAGAGTATTCTACTGATGTGCTGGTAGCGTGATGGTTACTTCAGTACCCTTACCCTGATTCGAGCGAAGCTTGATTGATCCACCATACTGCTCTGTGACCACTTTATTGAGGTAGAGATTCAGGCCAATTCCCTCGTAGTCAAATTTCAGGACATCAGTGGCTCGCGAGAATGGTGTCATCAGCTGGTCAAGCTTAGCCTTAGGGATCCCTATACCATCATCTTTGATATGCAGCATGATTTTGCCAGATCGCTGCGAGGTACTAATCTGGATCGAGCCATTTTGCTTACTGAACTTCACTGCGTTATCAATTACCGACATCGTGAGCTGTGTGAGTGCGTCGGTCGTGAGTGAGACAGTTAGGTTCGCTGGAATGTTATTCTTTACCGTCAGCTGCTTCGCATCAATCTGCGGCTTGAGATCTCGCAAGGCTTTTTCGAACGCCGGCGCTACCGATATGGCGGCTGGGAGCTTCTCGAGCGGCTTGGAGAAGTTGATGAGGGCATGGAATTTACTGAGTACCGCGGAGAGCATCGCCAGGCCGTTATCGAACGTCTTCTTACTTGGACTCTTTGCCGGAATTTCAGAACCATACTGCTGGACGAAGCCAAAGTCCGCGTTCAGCTGGTCGTAGCTCTTGATGATGAATTCTTCACGTCGTTTGAGCAGGTCTCCCTCGAGCTTAATTTGGTGCTGAATCGTGTCTTTGGTGGCGCGGTTGCGTAGATATGAGCGATACGCACCGACTATACCAAGTATAGCGAGGATGAACGCGAGGCTTTGGCCGAGGAGCATGAGCCCACTGAGGTCATAGCGATCTGTTTGCGTGAAGAGCAAGTTCACGATCGCAAGTGTCAGTGCCGCCACACCGATCGGAATCAAAACATGCAAGTTGCGCATGAGCCGCCCCATGTTGAGCTTCGAAACCTCTGCGTTGCTTTGCGCGACATGCTGGCTGAATTCCTGGCTACCCGAGACCAGATCTTTCACGTCCTGCGCTAAGTTGTCTACGGCAAGTTTGAGCTTGGAGAGAGTTTCTTCGCTGACGGTCTTTTGGCTCTTGAGGAGCTCCGTGGAGGCCTGCAAGATATTGACCGGTGTGTTGAGATAGTGACTCGTGAGTGCAACGAAGTTCTTATTGGCTTCTTGTGTAGCCTGGTATCGCTTGACGATCACATCGAGCCGCTGCATATTGCGCAGCTCAAGCCATGCCTGGCGGGCATAGAAGACCGCAATAAAGAACAGGATCGTGATCAGTACGAACGGCACAGTACGAGCTGTATTTTCAGGTACCAGACGGATTTGACTGACAACTGATTCTGGCAGGATCTCGGAAAGGAACGTTGAAGAAGTATTTTCCGGCTGTACGGATCGTCGAGTTGCACCACCACCGGAGCCACCACTCGGGCCACTGCTTGGCGGAGTTGACTGGCTCACACTAGCTTCTGGACTTGGCGACTCAGATGGTGATTCAGATGGGCTTGGGGTCGGGGTTTCGCTTGGCGTTGGTGTTGTGCTAGGAGTAATCGTACTAGTTGGCGGTGGTGCGCTTGGGGCGACATAGTTTACGACTACGCTACTAGTAGTGGTTGCCTGAGCTTCGGTACTGTCTGTGTAAAATACGCTCGTTTGGAATGCGAGTGGGCCGGCCGCTTCCGCTCGACCAATCAGCCACGGCAGGGGTGACCGACTCGCTAAGGTTGGGATGCGTACGGTAATCGTTTTCTGTGTAGTGCCAAGAGCTTCAATGGTTTCATTTGCCCAAATGATCTTATTTCCCTCTACCGTGTAGCCGCCAGTTGCGGACTCCAAGGTTGCTCCGCCAGGAATTGTGGTCTCAATTCTAGCATCAGCTACATCCCCAAGGCTTTGCGGATCTGGATTCGCCTCATTACCCACATCCACGGTATACGTCACTAACTCATTCGCCGTCACAGTCGATTTATTCGCCGAAGAGCTGAGGTTGAGCTTGCGCACGCATTTTTCGGCAGGCTCCTGATACACCTCTTGACTCGTATTTTCAGTCAGCTCATTCGTAGTTCCCTCGCTGGTAATCGTAATATCGCTCAGCGTGCTCACCGACTCGATGTTACAGCGGTCATCAACGATGGTCTGGTAACAGTATTGAGCTGGGTCTCCATTGAGAACAACCGTAACGAGTGGTAAGTTGCGCTGATCCTCATTTGGCCCAGCATTCTCTGCCCAAGGAGTTGTATTCCATACAGTCGTTTTCACCTCTACCTGCAGCTCGTCTGTGTTACCCGAGTACGGCACCCCCGATAAGTCGATACTCTCAATATCCTTAATATTTACCTCATTGAAGCTACCTACGACCACCCCATTCTTACCCTTGATCGTAATATCAACGTATTCAAAGTCGTAGAGATTTACGCTGTTGAGCTGCAGTTTTGCCCAAGAAAGATTATTGCGCGACAATCCATCACAAAATGCACTCGGCGTACTCAGAGCCGGCTTGATGTCAACTTGGTTTGTGGTTTTGCGGCATGGGGTTTCACCAGTGTCGCGATCAAATGACCAGAGATAATTGTATTCACTCACTCCAATCATGCAGTTATGATCTTGAAAATAGCCAACATCAGCACTATCGGCTTGGTCTATCTCGTACCAATAATGCGGGTATCGAAAACCGTCACATGGAGCTTGCGTCTTCCAGTCATAGCACACCAACGCTGCCTTTTGCCTACCACCCCATATGCTGTTGGCTGGAAGCCGGAAGGATGAATAAATGCGGTCGGTATTCGTGCTATTGTCCGTGAGCTGGGTTGAGGCGAAGCCAGGACTCCAAGGAATATTGAGCCACTGAAGAGGCATGAAGCCCGGGGGTACGGCGCCTTGCAGTGGGGCACCAGTCGATTTGTCTCGACAGATTACCCCAGGGTCAACACCATTATAGAGCCCGGCTACGACACAGATAGCAGTCGTATTGCCTTGATTATCCTTGGCTAAAAAGAGCTGATTTGGGGCGATCGCCTGCGCGATATCTTCCGAGATAAACGAACCATATACAGTTTGCTGCCTTTGATAGCATTGGAACCCATAGTAGCCAACTTCCCAGACGCACGCCCGGTATTCTGGATTGGCTGTCGGCCAGCCCGTACACGTCGCCTGTGTCGACACGTCGTAGCAGACAAGCCGGTTGCCGAACAAAGTCTGCGTGTAATTTTGTCCCTGCAAGTTGTTGATCCACTGGTTGCCTTGATCATAGTTTAAGAGAAAATAATACTTATCACCCTCAATGATGTTCTGGCCGGGTGTGTAGAACTCATTGTAGTGTTCATTAATGTAATAACTTGGGATTACTGAGTTTACTGCACCGGTATAACCAGCACACTGGGCGTCGGTCTGCATGTCAAAGCATGTGATCTGCATATAGTCGTCATTCACGACGCCATCGCCGTCGTTGGTCGTGGCATGACCATAGAGCTTGCTGCCGCTCTGTGCGAAGCCAGTAATGCGAGACGGATTTCGGTCAGTACTTTGATTTGGTGCCGCTGAGCTACCAAAAGCCGTAAAGCCGCAGTTTTGTTCGGTCGCCAAGTCTACGCAGTTAACTCCATATTCATTGGCTTTTTGGGCCGGAATGTAGAGCCTGCCTTCATTGCCATACGCACCATCGTCAAGGGCATACTTGAGAGCCATCGGCGTGCTAATGTCCTTCGGTGAGCCAGCCTCTCCCAGTAAAGTACCTGAGCTCGAGGACATATACGTCGGATACGTCACACCAGCGCCCGTACACGTTTCATACGTCGTGAGATCCAGACAGCCAATTGTCATATTCTGACTGTCATTGACGCCGTCAGACACGTCCACCGATCGATAAATCGTGAATACTTTATCATTAAACTCCACTGCCGCTACGGTCAGCGCGCCGGAGGGACTGGCAATCGCCGACTGATCGAGTGGCTGCGTGAGACCAGCCTGCGAAACTGGCTGCGTCGTCGTGACTTTATCGGTGTAGATGCGAACGAATGTCACGCCACTGCCTGGCTCCGTATCACTGTAGGTCGCCTGTGCCGGGTCGCTCACCTGGCTCGTCGACCACTGGGCCTTCCAGCCCGGCGGGAGCTGCAGGCTGCCTACCTTATAGTCTTGGCCGGGAAGAATTTTCTCAAAAACTTCCGCTGTGGCCTCAGCTGTAGCCGGAGTGAGCTCGATCTGTTTCTGCCACTTCAGCGTGTCCGCTGGGACTGTCTGCTCAGCCACACCAGTTTCGTCTTTCACAGAGATAATTGGACTTACCGCAGCAACAGTCGTCTTCTTGGGCTTCAGAGAAAAGTCTGAGAGTTGTAGTGCGCCCAGTACGAATGCGGCCACCACAGCCAATAGCACGCCAACTACCAGCAAGCCCTTAGGCTGTACCGCGATGATACGTACTAAGTTATGAAAGAACGCTTTGACGCGCGCGAGTGGGGAAATTTTCTGACTAACTGGTTGCATTAGGGTACCTCATACATTTGAACCATTCGACGGCCAACATCAAGCTGTCCACGCTCGCTTAGGTGGATAAAATCATTACCGAATTGTCGATCATCTGTCTCAACAGCATCGACCCAGTCATATTTATCAGCAATATCTTGGATAGATTCGCGTACGGTGCGCACACGACTCGCGTTCAAAGGAATAGACTGGATCGCGTTGATCGTAATGAAGTTCAGGATCGAATTGATCGAAGCATTCTCAAGCCCGAGCGCATAGCCAAAGCCGCAGTAGTTACCTACCGCTGGGTAGGCATTATCGAGACAGTTACGGAAATTAAACTTACGTAATACCACATGGCCACCCGGTGCGAGTTCGAGATCAGTCTTGAGACGATTGACGAGTAGGTCAAGATTGGTCTCATAAGCTGCAGTGTAGCCAGAATCAAGGGTATCTGTTTCACCTTGCAGCCAGAATATCCCAGAGACTTTATGTGTGTCTCCGCGACTAGCGATGAAGTTTTTCAATTCTCCATAAGCTTGTGTGAGATTCGTGTAGGATTTATTGCGCTGTGGCTGGCCGGGAATATCTGGATACCAGTCGTACGGGACAAATTGACTATTTGCTAGAGCTAAAGCCTGGAAGCCATACGAAACCTTGAGTACGATGATGTTTCTCCTGCCCTGATCATAAAGTTCGCGAACGATGCCAACTTCGGGGCCAAACAGTCCTTTTTGACCAACTGGTGCCGGTTGATCAAGGTCGCTGATTTTGACGAGTCCTTCCATATTTGGATCAGTGCTTTCAGAGCTAATCCAGCCAGCCGGATTGTAGCCAGGATTCGTCAGGGCCTGAAAGAAAGCAGTTGCATCAGAGGGGCCGGCGCCGTCGGCTGCGCGCCACCATATATATGAGGCGTCATCAGCCGGGTGATCACCAAGCTTCTCGCCATTTGGCATGTTTGAGACAAATGAGTTGCTGCCTTCGGCATTTGATTGCCCGGCAACCACCACGACGGTCCACTCGGTGCCGGGGCTACTTTTTGCAAACGGGTTTGCTCGATCAGGAATAAGGAAAAGCACTCCTGCAATGAGGAGAGCGATACCGATAATCCACCATCGGTGACGTGAAATCAAACGACCAATACGTACAGCTCCTGACCTACGGCCCTTTATAACCATAAGGGCATTATATCAGCCTTTGGGCGTGGTATTGAAGAGAAAATGATGATTTATTGGGCGCCTGGTAGCAGACGGTGGCGGAGGGCCGGCACGATCGAGGGCTAGTTTACTTGAATTTGTACAGGAGCATTTTCCAGTGCGTCCTGACCGGCGCCAAAGAGACTACCCACCCAGGTGTTAAATTGCTGAACGAGTTGATTAACGTCGAGAGAGATACTCGTATTAGAAAATACTTGGAATAGCAGCGCGATCACTGCAACCACCAGTACTGCGGCTAGACCAAACAATGCAGCCACTAACACTGCAGCCACAATACCAGCCTTCTTAAGCTGCGGACTGTTCTTTCCAAAATATTTCATGAGTTGAGAAACGAGCAAAATCTTTTTCAAATGGTCCCTTTCGTTAATTTGTATACTTCAATACTACCTATCCCCTCAGGGCGTATCTGTGAATTATCTCACATAATCTGGAATCTTGGGGCGAGGTTTTTGCACTAGCGATCGGATTGCAGCGCAGACTTTCATGGATGAATAGAGCATCACCCTTCAGCTCTAAGGGTGACAATAACAGACTAACTGCTCTTTACGGCAAATCCCTTCTTTCTCAGACTATCTGCCAAGGCTTGTTCAGCCGCAATGGCCGCAGCTTGATTATCATAGGTTCCGCCATCAAATAATTCATACGCCAAAGAGTGAGGCGAATGCTTATGAAATATTCGCGCACTTCTGATCCCGTACTGGTGCTGCTTGAAGCGAATCTCAACCGGATAATGTGTCTGCCCGACGTAGAGCGAATTACTATCAGGTGAGTCGACGTGTATGACGTAGGTTCGCCAACAATGATCATGTAAGGCGCCACCAGCAATTGGTTCGTAGCCCGCGTCCAAGAGCTCAGCTATGAGATTTGAGCAATATTCTTTCATAGCCTTTGTCGTCATCGCTTCGCTACTCCCAGCTAAATCTGGGCGCAATATAGCTCTCTCGAGTCCCTTATGACGGCGCAGTTGAGATAGCTTGGATGAATGTTTACTAGGAAGCTCGAAATTAATCAACAGTTGCCGAGCCGGCGGAAAGAGCTGCACAACGTAAACGTGTAGCTGTTTTCTACTCGTTTTATTCGTCATTATTCACACTCATAATCAAGTGCAACCAACAGCTGCGCACCATGTAGCGATCAGTCTTCATCTTTTCGATAGCTTTTTCTTTGGAGCAGGCACATCGACATCAATCACATCCTTGAGCGGATCAATATTATATCGTTCACAATACGCGCCGTAAGCTTTACCAATTGAAGCAAACCGGGGCCGATTTTCCAAACGGGCGCCCAAGCCAGTCCGTCGCAAGGTGTCTCGAATTGGACCTTTCACACGAGCGGTCGCCACGATAATTCCCAGATCTTCGAGCTCGAAAATGAGGCTCTTGAGCATTTTTGCCCCAGTCGAATCAATGCTCGAAATCGCTTCGGCGTCTATTAGGAGCCAACGGACCCGATCGGGACTCTGGTTAATGAAATGTATTACTCGGTCATGAAAATAATCGGCATTCCCGAAAAACAAAGGGGCGTCAAAGCGGTAAATGATCAGGCCTGGAGTGTCAAAAGTTTTTGGTGGCCGAGAGGTGTCGCGGAAAGTCAGCCCGTCTTTTGTAACGCCGAGTGTGGCGTCGTGAGGAAAGGCGTGTGTACGAACGAGGTTAATAATTGCGAGCACAATAGCCAAGCCTATACCGGGCAAAATGCCTAATATAGCCACACCTAGCAGCGTTGCAATCGCGAGCAATGCCTCGGTATGCCACCCGCGCCAGATTGCATCGAGCTCATCCAAGTCAAAGATCTTATACGCCGACAGAATAATGATGATAGCAAGCGCCGCCTTCGGAATATATTGCAAAAACGGCGAGAGCAGCCAAATGGCGGCAGCAATAATGATGGCGCCAAAGATTTGCGACCATTGAGATGACGCACCAATGTTATCGTTTACCAAGGTACGAGACACACTGGCCGAAATTGGCATACCTCCCACCGGCACAACCGCAAGGTTAGCCACGCCAATACTTTTGAGTTCGGTTTGACTCGAAACTTCCTCTCGGTTTTTCGATGCCACCGACCGCGCAATCGCTACCGAATCCGCGTACGAAATCAGCGCAATCGCCGCCGCCGGCCACACCAACAGATACAGACTACTCCAGTCAAAGTTGGTTGGAACGGTAATTTGTGGCCATCCGCTCGGAATCGGACCAACCGTAGCGATACCCATATCAGCAAAACCTAGTGCCGCTGAAGCAATCGTAGAGCCAATCAACAGCACAATCGCGATCGGTACAGACTTAAGATAGCGAATCATTAAAACTCCCACAGCAAGCAATATGCAGCTCAGAATTACCGTCGGCAGATGGATGGAAGAGAGGTTCGAGACAATTGCGACAATGTTTTTCCATACATTCTCACCGCCGGCTGCAATACCCAGCATCTTCGGGATCTGATCAAAGATTAGCACTAGCGATACGCCAGCTAAATAACCAAGCAAAATCGGGCGAGATAAAAAGGTCGCGAGATAGTGTAGACCAAAGCCCGAACCAATGAGTTGTAGGCCGCCGACAAAAAGCGCCAGAATCGCTGAGAAAAAACTCGCCACGACAATATTGCCGTTCACAAGCGGCGCAATTGCCGCGCCAGCCATAATCGCCATGGTTGCGTCTGGCCCCACAATTACCCGACGTGAAGACGTAAATAGTGCATAAATGAGCATAGCAGCAACCGCCGTAAACAGCCCAACGTTCACGGGCACTCCCACGAGCTGCGAGTAAGCCATGGCTTGAGGGATTGCCAGGGCAGCTATCGTAATTCCAGCTAAGACGTCAGTACCTGGCGTGATATTCTTCCAGCTGGCGAGCAGGTTCTTCGGTTGTCGCGTGATAGACATTTTTGTTTCCCTCACTGTTGCTTATCTAGATTTAATATACAGCTTAAGTCAGTCCAGCCGCAAACGGGCACGACGCGTTATTCACTACTATTAACGACCTGTCTCTTCTGGCGCTGGGTCTCATCCCCTATTTCGCACCTGGAATCAAACTTTGCTACAATCACTTCTATGATTAGCGTAATTATTGCTGGAGGCTCTGGGACTCGGCTTTGGCCACTCTCTACAAATAACTACCCCAAGCACCTCCTCAAGGTAAATGGTGATACAAAGTCTCTTCTGCAAAATACCTATAGCCGCGTAAAAAAAATAAGTTCACAAGTATATGTCATAACTGATGCCAGTCATTCACGCCACGTTGCCGAACAACTCCCTGAGCTCAATGCAGAGCAGATAGTCATCGAACCAGCTCGTCGCGGTACGGCTAGCTGCATTATTGCCGGTCTGGAACGAATCGCTCGGCATACTGACGCTAATGAACCTATCGCCTTTATCCATGCCGATCACTTTGTCCGCGATACAAAAGGCTTTAGTCATTCCTTTAAGATCGCTGAAGACATCGCGCAAGAAACCGACCGCATTGTACTCATCGGCATTGAGCCAGACCAACCTTCGATTGGCTTTGGCTATATCGAAAAAGGTGATATTCATAATGATGAACGCTTCGTCTATAACGTAGCGGCGTTTCACGAAAAGCCAGATTTTGATACTGCCCAAAGCTACATTCAAAGCGGTAATTATCTCTGGAACTGCGGGTATTTTGTCGCTACCCCTCAAGCATTTCATGAGGCCATGCAGCAAAACTCACCCGAACTGCATACCGGCTTCACGACGCTCAAAGAGGCCAAGAGCCCAGACGACTACGAAGCAGCCTACTTAGCACTTGAAGATATTGCCATTGATTATGCGCTGATTGAAAAAGTCCCCGATCTCTTGGTTGTGCCAGCGGCTTTCGATTGGATGGATTTAGGCTCGTACGCCGATCTTCATAAGGCCGCCATTAGTGATGAGGCCGGCAACCATAGCTTAGGTGATCGCATCGAAATAGATGGCGTCGAAAATTCATTTATCGAAAATCACGAAGACAAACCGCTCGCCGTCATTGGGCTTGATAACATCGTCGTCGTCAATACGCCAAACGGTATCGTAGTGGCCCGTAAAGATATGTCCAAAGAAATTGGTGTAGTGGCTAAGCGTATTCAGGCTAAATCTACTGATTAAAGTCTAAGAAATATGTGGGGTTTTTACCCTTTGAGCAAGTCGTGGTGGAGTTTACGCAGCTTGGCGAGCTTAGGATTTATCACTATTTGGCAATACGCCTGTTCAGGATGATTTTTAAAGTAATCTTTGTGATAGTCTTCGGCCGGATAAAACGTGTCCAATGGCTCAATGCTGGTCACAATCGGCTTATCCCATAATTTCTGAGCTGCTTTGAGTGACGCTTCGGCAGCCTGTTTTTGTTCTTCATCGGCATAAAAAATTACCGACCGATACTGCGTTCCGACGTCCGCACCCTGGCGATTTAAAGAGGTTGGATCATGCACTGTCCAAAAAATATTCAAAATATTCTCTAGCGAGACCAGTGCTTCGTCAAAATCTATCTCCACAACCTCAGCATGACCAGTGTCGCCCTGCACAACTGCTTCGTAGCTCGGGTTCGGCGTGTCGCCACCCGCATAGCCAGAGTGCACCCGCTCAACACCACGCACCATCTGATAGGCAGCCTCCAAGCACCAAAAACACCCACCGCCTAGAATTACTTTCATTGTATGCTCCCTGTTCAACTCAATAATATCAGCAAATTACTTATGCGCGTAGTTTGCTGCATTGTGCTCATTCGCAAACAGCACTCCGTCAATATCGATGCAGATGTTCATTCTTAGCTATCTTCAACCATCAGGCGGATATGTAGAGAAGGGTTATAGCTTGGCCGAGCTTGGCCTCTAATGAACTTTGTAACCTTCACAATATCATCTTGCTCGATGTAAGGCGCTTGAACATGCTGAAATCCCTCTTCATCCTGTCCCATATAGAGTGCGTCGCCTTTTCCAAGTAACTTCTCCGCGCCCGGTGCCTCTAAGATGTTTTCTGAATCCACCCTAGATGCTGTCGTAAACGCCAGCCGATCAGGGTAATTCGCGCGGATGATATGCCTGAGGACTTCACTACTAGGGCGTGAGGTAGTCATGATGAGACTTATTCCAACGGCTCGAGAAAGCTGACCAATCCGCACAATGAGCGATTCAGCTTCATCCCCTGCTAAGACCATGAGATCAGAGCATTCATCAAGCAGCAGCACGATACGTGGCATATCACGCAAATTGCCATGCATCGTATACTGTTCGATATTGCGACAGTTACTTTTGGCCAAAATCTGATATCTACGCTCTAATTCTTTGATTACCCAGCGCAAAACCGCCATGGTTTGGGGCACATCATAAATTATTGGCGCAAGCAGGTGTGGAATATCTTTAAAATTAGCAAACTGACATCGCTTTGCGTCAATAAGAATAAATCCCATCTCATCTGGTGTGTTATGGTATAGCAAACTTACTAAAGTCGTATCAAGAAATACCGATTTACCAGAAGCGGTGATGCCCGCAACAAGGATTCCCGCTGATCCTGAGAGGTCATGCATCCAAAGTTCACCGTCGGCGTCTACGCCAATTGGTATCGACGTCCGCGTAAGCTCTTCGGTGCTGAGAATTTTTTCCAGCGATACAAAAGGTCTACCATGAGGAGCTTTGAAAGATGCCGTTGACGTCAAGAGGTCAGTAGTTGGCAAAGTCCAGTTCGAAAATTGGGAGCTGTTAGTCAAGCTCGTCACCGGTAAAACCCACCATTGATGCGTCGAACAATTCTGTAGCTTCATTTGAAAAAGTAACGAATATCACCTTCTCTATTGCTCCGTAGGGAATGTCTTTGAGTGCCTCGAAAGCTGCGCGAATACCAATTGATGCAACATCTTCGAGCGGAAAACCGTAAGCTCCCGCAGAGATGGCGGGTATTGCGATAGTCTTCAGTCTATTCTGATGAGCAAGCAAGATTGAGTTGCGATAGCATGAGTACAGCAACTCATCTTCTCGCCCGCCTTCTTCGCCATAGATAGGGCCTACGGTATGTATGACATAGCGTGCCGGCAAGTCAAAGCCTGGTGTAATTTTTGCTTCTCCTACACTACAGCCGTTGAGTGTACGACAAAATTCGACCAACTGTGGCCCGGCGGCTCGATGAATGGCGCCATCCACGCCACCACCACCAAGGAGTGTTGAATTTGCGGCATTTACAATGGCATCTACTGCAAGCTCTGTAATGTCGCCTTGTTTTACTTCAAGAACTATACCACTCATGGCCTACTCAATTACCTCGGCGGTAGGAGGAGGCAACTGAAATGGGTCCCCGTATTTAACATTGTCGGTAATTGTCGTATCCCCAATCACAGTACAAAGCGCGAGAGGGGCATTCACTGCTTTGTACAAATAATACGCATAGTAGTCATCGCTCATAATAAACTTACCATCTTTTTCATAGACGAATAGCTGCGGTGGATCCATCGCCTTATACCTCTCGGCAAAATACTTTTCATAGGCCTCGTTCGCCGCAGGTAGATAATCAGAAAATGGCTGTATTAACTCCATCGGAACAATGGCTTTGCGACACAAAATTTCACCTTTGTAAGCCTTCATCAATAAGTCGATCAGATGCTCGTCTTTGGGCTCACGTCCACCGCCAAAGGAAGTATTAATCTCGGAAATATCTAGCATCTTATAGCCTTACTTCTCATTTCATTCTAGCCGAAACACTCAAAAATACACCACGGCATGTACTATCTATTCGGAATTCGTTTTGTCCATCAATGATTAAAAAGCACTCTTGCACATCGTCTTCTATGATGTTTGACCGCTTATGTATGAAAACATAGTTACCCGCGCCACCGTAATAATTCAAGAATTTATCCTTGTTACGCCCAATTGCTTTATCGAAGGCGACAAACGTAGCTTCATCTTCTCGAATGTTTGTCCGATAGCGAATCATCTTATCATCCTGACGAGCATACATCGTGACGCCTCCGGAGTTACCCATTGCGCCAAGTGAAGCATATTCAGCGTACACAACATCATCAAAGTCGATATCTTTGAGGATCGCCTCGGTTAATTTTTTGGCTGTATAATGACCGACCATCTAGAGCCCCTTTAGTACATTATATATCTCGACCATCGCCAGCGTATCGAGCTTGCAGTACTCGATGAGATCATTGAGAATCTGCTCTTTTTGCTCGGCGCGCTTTTCATCGAGGACTGCTTCCATCCAGAGCCGCTGCGCCGAGCCACCCTCCTGGATGCCGAGTTCTTTGTATGACAGATGCGGGCACAGCACCGGCAAGACGTTCTTAATGCTCGCACTGCCGTGAAAGCGCGGATCATCATACCATTTCTGCCTGAATGGCACGATGAGGTCTACCACGCGATCATTAATCGCCTCCATCGCCTCTTTATACTCAGGCAGCATATCGCCCAGCTCACTGTTGCGGGACTTTTCAAAGTCTTCAAACCACACGATGACCGAGCCCTTGTCGCCAATGTCTTGTAGCAGCTGCTCAGTGAGTGGCCGGGATGGATCTGAGTTCTCACGGTGCAAATATTCCTTCTGGACTAGCTCTGCATCTGGCGACTCCAGAATGTGCAGCGAATACTGAAATGGCACCTGCTGGTACGGGCGGTGACCGTCAAAGTACGGCACCACGGCCGACATCGTCTCGTAGTCGAGAAAATACAGAGGATACTCGAGCCCACTTATAAATTCCCTAATAGCATCGCGATTAATTTTCGGCTGCACATTTTCCTCTTCGGCAGGAGCTTCGACTCCGACAATGTTCTCATAAATCGGCAGCCAAGCTTTTTTCGAGCCGAGCTTAGCCAGCGCTGGATCAGGATCCGGCATACTAGAGCTCTGTGCGGTGGCAAGCGCTTGCGCCATATGCTCTCGCGTCATCTCGCCTTTTTCTCGCACGGTCTCCGTAATGTCGGTACTCGCGATGAGCTCTTTGGCAATTATCTCGCCACGGCGCACATACTGATTATTTACGTGAATCACGACAATATTTCGCAC
>CAYSMD010000001.1:83312-90117 GCA_964432055.1 uncultured Candidatus Saccharibacteria bacterium | reverse complement strand
TGATAATGAAGAAAAGGACATAAATATGTCGTTGCGTTCTATTTGGCTGGGGCGGCAGGATTCGAACCTGCGAATGGCGGCACCAAAAACCGCTGCCTTACCACTTGGCCACGCCCCATCAGGTGAAACGTGACTATTGTACAGAAATATCCTTAGCTTTTCAATTGACTAAAAGGTAATTTCATCGTGATATATATTGACTAAATTAATTCTTGATGATATGGTGATATGGTTTACTTCCGGAACAGTAAACCATGAGTTATAAGTGCGGGAACTACCGGCGCTGACAAGCTACTCTATAAGGAGACTCGTCATGACTCAACACCGGAAGAGGCGGTACCTACTTTACCCCAGCGCAGCACTGCTGTGCCTGGCGGTAATGTTTGGGCCGCCCGATACTGCCCAAGCCTTCACAGCTGACACCCTCACGGTGTCGAACGTGAGCGCACCACCCATCAACCCAGACAGCTATGAAGCCATGGCGCGGGACCTGGCTTTGCTGTATGCAACAGCACCGGCATTCCAGCCAGGGATGCTGACATCGCCATCAGCGGTAGTGGCAAGTAGCCCCAGTGGCACGTTCTACGACTGCGGCTGGGCAACTTGCACCATTTGGTGGAGCTGGAATCGAACTGTCTGGCTCAACAACCAATTCAACGGGCCTTATGCCCAGAGCAAAACCGTTGTAGTAGCGGCAGTCGGAGCCGCGATGTGTGCTCCGATTGGTGGTATTGCCGGTATCGTTTGCGGTGCCGCTGTTGCGTTGCGGTATCAAACCATTGCCGATCACCTGAATCAAACGGTGAAAGCTGGTAGGTGCTCGGCCTGGAAGATCAATCGTCCAGTTATCGTACCCGGTCCAATCGCACCCGTGCCGGTTGTCACCATCGTGGGTCTCAACAGCTGGACCGACCATGCAGGGAGGGTCTGCAAGTGACTACTTCACAGCACAACAAGCAACGCGGTTGGCTCCTCGTGGCGATCGGTATCATCGCCATGATTGCAACCGTTCTCGTAGATGCTGCGTCAGACGGCTATGCATATGTCGTCTGGGTACCGGGCATCATCGGTGTGGTGTGTATCTCGTTTGGCGTGGCAGCTCTCTGCCGCACAAACCGCACACCCTAACCACTCTGCTCAACGCATGTGGTTTTTGTCCCGAGCCAATCTTGGCTCGGGACTCTTTCTTTTTTCAGTAAAAAGATAGATAATACGAGCCGACAAAACGCACCTACGAATCTTAAGGGGGTGAGGACATGGAAAGCCTCATTGTCATCTTTGCCATTTTCTTTATCGTTGGCGCCGTCGGCTTCTGGCGCATCATGCGCTGGCTCATACTTGCCTGCCTCGCCCTGCTCATCATTGGCGCCATCGCCCAAGCTCTGAGCTAACCCAATGCACCCACAACCACCTCAAGGAGGTGATTCACTTGGCCGATCGATGTAATCGTCGCGGTTGCAACGGAGAGGTGACCGACTGCCCATACGGCTGTGGCGGAAGACGCAAGGCCACTTCGGCTTGCTCTACGTGTCGTGGTAGCGGCAAGACTTGCTCTGAATGTGGGCGATTCTGGCAGTAGCCAGCTCTCGTCAACATTCCCCCGTACTGTTTGTACGGGGGTTTTTACTTTCTGCTAGGGTTGGACTACTCTAGCCAGCACCAGATAAGCAGACAGCTGCCCTTGGCGGATGTAGTTGCCACGGACGAGATATTTCCCGCTTTATCGCGTGCCTTAATTTCATAGGTGTAGAGCGAGTTGGCAACAACCGTGTTATCTACAACGCTTGGAGCGGTAGTCGTCCAAGTTTTTCCGTCACCACGCGTAATGAGATAATCTTTCACGCCGCTGCCAGTGTCGGTACTCGCTTTCCATTTAATTTCCAGACTATAGCCAACTCGCATCGGATCTATGACAAGACCTCGAGTGACGCCTGTAGGCACCGTTGGCGGAGTTGTATCGGTCGTTGGAGCAGTACTTACTGAAGGAGCTGGAGGATTCTTTGATCCAGGTGTACCCCCAGACGAGGCAGGAGGATTTGGGCTAGTCGGACTCACCGTGGTGGTGGTTGGCGCAACGGATGTTGTGGTTGGGCGTACTGTCGTAGTCGTTGGTACAGGCGCTGACGCACTCACAGCAGCATACTGTGCTTTCGACCAATCGCAATAATACTTTGATTGGGTTCCATCTGTGCACGTTCCTACTGGTGGATCAACCACATAAAGATTAGAGGCAGTAATGAGCCCATCTAACAAGTTATCTTTTTCATTTGGACCCAAACCAAGATCGGTCCATTTCTTGGCATTGTCAGGATTTACACCCCCAGCCATTTGAATTCCTACACCCGCACCACTGGTATCAGCAACCAATAAACCATAATCCTTCATGGCTCGAGCAAAAATGCGGGCAGTTGCTGCGCGTCGTGGGCTACTGGCTAGGTCCGGTCGACTCTGAATCCATTGATCGATCTGAGCATAGGTCATATTAAGGCCAAAACGCATACCTTCCGGAATAGTTTTATCTAATGTATAGAGGCTCCTAAACTCTCCCTGCATAACCGGTGGTGCCGTTGCACTGCCCCACTCAAATTTGGAAGCCGGCATCACCGCAGTACCGCAGGTTTTGCCCTCTTGATTATAGTCTCCAAGCTGAGATTTCTGACAAATTGGTCCATAGGCTGTATTTGGTATAGAAATACCAAGGGCGTGTCGGATCTCACCGGCCTCTACTTCTTCAGGCAGCGTGAGCGTTGCAAGATACGGTATTCCCACACCGCGATCCTTAATAAAGCCTTCATAGGTCCGATAATCTATGTAATTTCCCTGGAGATTGCGAGCGACCGAAGTGTCGTAGGTACAGATACGATTCTGTTCCCATGCTACATAACAGCCTATTGGCGGGATCTTACGATATGGGAAGCGCGGATTACTTGTCCAGTAACCAGAGAGCGTATAAACACGTCCCTGAGTCGGGCCAACTCGGTCGTCGAGAATCACCATTTCATTATCTCCACCTTGACCAGTTTCCCAGCTAGGATTCCATGGAATCTTTGTGTCAGGCGTAAAAGTATTCACTCCTGCCCCATCTAAATTACTATAATAGGAAACTGTGGCTATCCGTGTTTCAGTGGTAGCTTTGCTTGCATAGTATACTTCTCGAGTAAAAAGCTTACCGTACGGGTTAATATCGTTTAGATCTGGATAATCAGGGTATGCGCCAATTCTGCCATGGACTGCAGTTTTAGTGCCATCATTCACATTCCCCCACTTATAGAGTCGGTTCGCATAATCAGCTGATTGTGGATGTCTGGGTAGATTACATATAGGCTGGTTCCAAATAGCTTTACCAAAATAAGGAAAATTGCTTGGATAATTTGCGACAGTTGCGCCACAAGTAGCGGTGCCAGTGATTGCGGCCCGTGATGATAGCACCAGCCAAATACCAATCACTGCAATTGCAATGACAACCGCGACCCCCCAAGGAGTTTTCAGAAAACCCGAGACTTTCGGTAATAATGAACTACGAGTTGGTGTATTGGTTTTGGTACGGGTTGTTTTTTTCTTTTTACTCACTGAGGTGATCTTCTTTTTAGGCATGGTAATCCTTATGGTTTCTATCTAAGAGATAGCGTAACCGTTTTTATGCAAAAGCACAACTTTTGTATTGCATGTAATAGCTCGTAAGTAAAAATAATAGAACGTAACGTGATCTGACTTACTCAAAGGCAAGCGAGCCATAAGGAAATAATCAACTTTATTGGAACTACCAATGAAATGAGTCGTGCTAGGCGACTCTTTTTGACTAGCAGAAAAAATGATTGATAAGTTTTTAGCCCCGAAAGTTCGGGGATTATTTAGAGCAACTGCCAGACAACCTGTCCGCCCGGCGTATCTTCAATACCCACACCACGTGCCTGAAGCTCTTCGCGCAGCCTATCGGCAGTGGCAAAATCTTTATTATCACGCGCAGCTGCTCGCTTCTCCAGGAGCTCAGCGACACCCTCGAGTTCTGCTACTTTTGCCATCAGCTCGAGGATGTGGAGACCAAGCACTTGATCAATGTGTAGCATGAAGCGGTAGAGATCATCTGAATAATGAGTAATCTTCTCAGCTTCGGCGACCACCGCCAGCGCTTTCGGCGTATTGAGATCATCATTAACCGCAGCATCAAATTGCTCCTGCAAGCCCTTGATGTTTGCATCGTGCGAGCCATGCTGGGCATTATTGACGATCTTACTCGCCCACTCACGTAAAGACTTCAAGCGAGCCTCAGCTGACACGAGCGCATCCTCGCTGTAATCCATCTGGCTTCGGTAGTGTGCCGACAAGACCATCAGACGGAATGCCAGTGGCTCGCCAGCAGATTCGAGCGTGACGAAGTTCCCAGCACTCTTGGCCATCTTCTCGGTGTTGATTGTCAGGTGCTCATTATGCACCCAGTATCGTGCGAGAATGCCACCGCACTGGGCGAGCTCATTCTCATGATGAGGAAACTTGAGATCAACCCCACCAGTATGGATATCAAACTCACGCCCAAGCAAGCCGGTACTCATGACCGAGCACTCAATGTGCCAACCAGGTCGGCCAGGTAGCTCCTGGTCGTCGAGCTCAAAGTCCCAGCTCGGTTCACCTTCTTTGGCAGCCTTCCAAAGTGCAAAGTCGCCGGCCCCTTGCTTCTGGTCCTGATCATCAATGCGAGCTTTGGCATCGAACTCAACATTCACAAGCTGCCCATACGTTCGACCAGTAGCCTCATATGCCTTGAGCGAAAAGTACACACTACCATCCGCGACGTAGGCGATGTGGTCAGCAACTAGGGCGCGGATGAGCGTCTGCATCTCTTCAATGTACTCAGTGGCATGCGGCCAGGCACTCAGGTCATCCGACTCGACACCGACCGCCTCGATATCTTCCATGAACCTTCCCTCATATTCGCGGGCTAGCTTTAGTAGCGCCTGCATCGGATCATCCTTGGGGAATTTCTCGCCAGACCGAGCAATCATCTTGTCATCAATGTCAGTGATATTCATCACCCAACGCACTTCGTAATCATTCACATACCGCAAAACGCGTTGCAGGGTGTCGGCCGAGATAATGGCGCGCAGATTCCCAACGTGGACACGATCGTACACAGTCGGGCCACACGAATACATCGTGACCTGCTCAGGGTCAATTGGCTTAAATACTTCCTTAGCTTTAGATAGAGAGTTGTAGAGTTTGAGTTGGTTCATGCGGGGCTTCCTGCTTCTAATACTATGGTTCTCAAGACTTCGGCCGTACGTCGACAGTCATCAAGTGCATTGTGAGCGCCACGAGCAGACTGGCCAAACTCAGCAAAGACTTGCTCTGACTTGATAATATCACCTTTACCACGCTGGGCTAAGTGTGTGTAGGCCAGCGTCCACACATCAATATGATGATAGTCAAAGAGTGAGTCATTATGCCCGATGGAGCTCATCAGCTGCGCGAGCCAGCGGCGATCAAAACTTACATTCCAGCTCGCCAGATATACATCTGTAGAAAATTGCGCCAAGAACTTCTCCGCTACTTGCTTGGGCTCTGGTGCGGCACTGGCGCGATCGCGAGTCATGTCAGTATGCTCCAGTACCCAGTCGACAAGACGATCTGGATTGCAGCGTATATCTGAGCAAAATGCACTCTCTTCTTCAAGGGTCTGGGGGTTTAACAAAATAGCGCCCAGCTGAGTCGGATCCCCTATGTCGGTAACGTCACCGTTCGCACTATTCACAAACCCTGACGACTCGAAGTCAAAGACAAGTACTGGCTTCGAAAACTCGAGTTGGCTCATACAGCGATCTCGGTTCGGCCAGACAGGGCGCGTGAGAGCGTTACCTGATCGGCATACTCAACATCGGCACCAACTGGCAGGCCGTGAGCAAGTCGAGTGACCTTCACGCCCAGCGGCGTCAGTTGACGCGCTACGTAGAGCGCGGTGGTCTCACCTTCAACGGTCGCGTTCGTCGCCAAAATCACCTCGTTCACATCGGCTGCCTGCACTCGATTCACGAGTGAGTCGAGCTTGAGCTGCGTGGGCCCCACGCCGTCAATCGGTGAAAGCACGCCGTGCAAAACATGATAGCGCCCTCGGTAGCTACCCACCTTCTCAATAGCGACGATGTCGAGCGGCTGAGCAACGACGACAATCACTTCATCATCACGAGAATTATCCATGCATAAATCACACAGTTCGGCAGTGGCGTAGCTATGACACTGTGCGCAAAACTGCAAACCATCGCGCAGGTCTGCCAAAGCAGTCGCTAGTCGCTGTGGGTCACCATGACGTACAAGATACATCGTGAGGCGTTCAGCGGTCTTAGGGCCGATCGATGGAAGCTTTGCAAACTCATCAACAAGCGCAATTATTTGGGGAGGAAGAATTCGAGCCATCTAGCACGCCAACAATAGTTAGCTACTCCGCTACATTCCTGGCAGGTTGAGTCCGCCGAGCTTACCCTTCATGCGTTCAGCAACTTCGCGCTGCAACGTTGAGTTTGCTTGATTGACCGCAGATTCGATCAGCTTCTCGAGTCGTCCGGTATCAGCCACATCGTACTTCTCGGGATCGAGCTTCACGCTCGTGACTTTCTGTTCGCCGTTCATAACGATGACGACTGCACCATTGCCGGCGTCAGCCTCAACTTCGACCTTCTTGAGTTCTTTTTGGATCTTGCGCAGCTCATTGGCTGCCTTGATTTGATCTAGCATAGGTTTCTAACCCCTTTCTCAGTAACTTCTCTATTGTACCGCTTCTGGCGCGCTACTGCACCTGGTAGAGACGAGCCTCAGA
>CAYSMD010000001.1:68518-83212 GCA_964432055.1 uncultured Candidatus Saccharibacteria bacterium | reverse complement strand
AGCCAGAGTAGTACGATGCCGAAGTTAGCAAGCCACCAATCCTTCGAAAGCCAGGCTGTCTTGCCAATCCGCCAGCTATGAAATGGTGTGAGCGTCATGATATAGAGCCAGTGCGCAGCCACTACAAGAGCCGTGAAGTAATGAGTGTAGAGACCAGCCGCCATCATCACCGCATACACAATCCACCAGCGACGATTCGCTTTTGGCTCTAGCGCACGCAACATTGCATAGGTAGCAGTAATCAAGAATAACCCGAGCAAACCATACATTCGTGCCTCTTGTGAATAACGAACCAGAAACGGCGCAACTGCCAGTATCAATAAAACTATCGTGGCCGAAAGTCGTGAGAAATATCGCCGCACCAGCAGATAACACACATACAGTGTAGCAACACCCGCGACAGCTGACATCGAGCGCGCAGCAAACTCCGAGCGACCAAACAAACTCGTCCAGAAATGCAGAAGCTCGTAGTAGAGCGGTGGATGCACATCGCGTCCAGAACCGGCCCAGATCTCGAGTGGGTTACGATTAACGAGCATCATCGTAAAGCCTTCATCATGCCAAATGCTGGCCTTGGCGATAGTCAGAAGGCGCGTCACCAGAGCGAGCGCCAACAAGCTCACCACAACGGTTCGCTCATTGAGGCCGCGATAGAGCCGTTCGAAACGCTCCACTAAGGCAGACTGTGGCTTGGGGCTAGCTTTTTTTGTACGGGGCATAGGTAAAATTCACTTTCTTATATCGACCAGTCATGAGCCCCCACTTGATCTTGAGCAGATCCAGAAATGTCTGGAGCGCTACTTTCATGGCTCCGTGACCGGAGATCTTGCTGCCTTCAACTACATCATGCCAGTCTGGCACGTCAATGAGATCAATCGAATATCCCATTTTCCGAGCGATAGCCAGAACCTCCATATCAAATCCCCAGCCAACAATTCGCTGGCGACCAAAGACCGCCCTGGCTGTTTCCCGTTCAAACACCTTAAAACCACACTGCGTGTCCTTGATACCAGGAACGATCAAAGTCTGTGTCAGCCAATTCCCGAATGTCGAAATGAACTTACGTATCCCGGTGTGACTTTCCGTGAGATTACGTACACAAATACCGACTTTGTCACCCTTTTCGATGATGTCATAGACATCTTTGAGATATTTCAAAGGGGTTGCTAGGTCTGCATCCATGAACATGACGTAGTCCGTCTCCGACGCCAGCATACCATCGCGCACCTGTTTGCCCTTGCCAACCTTTGGCCCAGTTTGCAGGAATGAATAATGCTCGAGACCCTTTGCTGCAGCCTTAGCAACGGCCTCCGTATTATCAGAGCTATTTGCATCCACCACCGTCACGTGCGCGGCGAGCTTTTCGTGTTTGAGATACTCAGCGAGAGTTTCGAGCGTTTTGCCAATCCGTTTTTCCTCGTTGAGTGTCGGGATGAGAATTGTTAGCTTTGGAGTCGCCTGCTTGGTGGTCGGCATTAGCGGTTCACCTCGTAGACGCTGTAGAGACGTCGATCTGGGAATGACGGTGAACTGTACTGATTGAGCTTACCTTGTGGGTACTTCACTTTGAGTGTTTCGATCACCTCATCAGTGCGTTCATTCTGCTGGATTACGAAGACCGTTGGCTGATCGGAGATTGGCACCGACTTCACATCCTGCCACTCGAGTCGCTCCCAGCCACTACCGCGATTTAAACCAAAGTCTTTGTCGGTATTTTGCTTAGCATAATCTCCTTCAGCACGAGTGAGAAAGTCAACGGTGCGAATCGTATAGCCATCGATCACCATGTACGTCTTTGGTGCACCGGCACCAGAGAGATTCGCATTTGTGTACCCCGCAACCGCCACCATATCTTCGGCATACGCATCGTAGCTTAGCGGGCTACCGGCCCAAGCCCGGAAGTAGGCGTAGTAACCCTGTGTTGCCGTGGCGGCAAGCAGGAGAAACACGAGCGCAAGACCGATATTACGAGCAAAACTGTTGATTGGGAAAATCGCATACCACCGCCCGATAAAGTACGACAGCCCAATCGCCGCAAGTAACATCACGCCAGGAGCCGAACCTATCGAGCGCAGGCCGTGCGGTAAGCCTTCGGCAGTCAGTGCCGCGGGCAACATCATCGCCGCAGTGATAAATAGCACAGCTATATAGCGAGCATGCTTGATCTGTGAAAGACTCACCAGAATGCCGAGCAAGAACATAATCCCGACGAACGTATTGAGGTATGGCTGTTCTGGCACGTTATGACGCGGATTGGTGTCGCCATAGAAGTTATATTGTAGGAGAGTTTTTGAAACACTCGATGTCAGAGCTTCAAGTGGTTTACCCTTATTGAGCTCCTTGTTCAAAACACTCGTACCACCAGCACGCGATGCAGCTTCTGGGTGCGTGACGGAGTATGCAACAAGCGGAGCAGCCACGACTGCAAAGGCCATTACGCCAGCAATCAACTGCTTGCGCATTCCCTTCAGCCACTGTCGGCGGAACAGTACCACATACACCAACAGGCCAAATGTGGCTGCCACCATGAGCTGGAAGGCTGTATAGGTGTACATGCCAAGCCCCAGGGCAATTCCGGCTAAGACAAAGTTGATCGTCTTCTTGGTCTTGATCGCCCGGCCACCAAAATACGCAACCAGCGCAACCATCAATGGCGTCATGCTCGCACGGAAACCATCTCGTGAGATGATCACAACCCAAGGATTTACGGCGAGAAAGAATGCAGCCAGCAGTCCTACTCGCTGACCAAACCAATCTTTACCCCAATAATAAACGGCTACGATTGCTAACACACCCATAAGAGCCGGCGCCATACGAAGTGCCAGCACTGTATTGCCGAGTAGCTTTACAAATGCAGCTTGGAAGAAAAAGAAGAGCGATTCACGCGGACCATTCGTGGCATAGAGAGGCCGAATATCACCAGTAAAGATGCGAAACACATCCTGACCATTGGCAGCTTCATCGGGATGGAGTCCTGGTGGCAACTGATCGAGCTGATAGAAACGGAAGAACACACCCAGGAGTACGATCGCAGCTAAAACAATCCAGACACCATATTTTCTGGTGAAGGTTTGGAACTTGGAGGATTTACTTTGTGCTTTTGTCATCGTGTTGTGATCCGGTATGAAAAACTACCTTTTTATACATTATATAGTTCCAGGTCAGACTCGCCAATGTTGCCACCGCCTTCACGCCATTTGTAACGATAAACTGTTGGTCCACGATATTTAAGAGGCCAAGGTTTTGCGCAATTGTCACTCCCAAGTTCACCGGCCACAACCAAACCTGTTCGAAGAAATAAATCACCACGCCCTGGATGACAATTAAGCCAAAGGCAGTAATTGGGAAGAACTCCAGCGCCTGCCGACCAATCCCCTTTGTATTGCCGGCCTTGAAGACAAAGTAGCGGTTTGCAAAAAACGAGAATATCATCGCGACAATCACCGCGGGAACATTCGCAACCAGATCACTCCAGCCCGTAGCCCGTGAAATGATATTAAGTAGAATGAAGTCTATCGCTGTATTTAGGACACCAACAATACCAAAGCGTCCGACTTGTGCAGCTTCAGTCCGAACACTCTTCGCAGAAACAGTTTTTTTCGACACGGGTTTTCCTTTGACTAGTTGCTCTCAAGTATAACGAAGCACACGGCCCCAGGCAAACGGCTTATGCTAGGAAATACTAATCATTTTTCTTGTCGAGCGAGCGAAAGAGCATGAGCTCCGGACTAAAGAACAGCTCAACGTCACCCGTAGGACCGTTACGATGCTTGCGCACTAGGACGTCCGAAATATTACGGCGCTCAGTTTCTTTATTGTAGTAATCCTCACGGTAAATAAACATCACCACATCGGCGTCCTGCTCAATCGATCCGGAATCGCGCAAATCAGAAAGCTGAGGGATCTGTGGATGGCGCTGTTCTACGGCACGCGAGAGCTGAGACAAAGCAATCACTGGGCAGTCGAGTTCACGGGCCAGTGCCTTGAGCGAGCGCGAGATCTCAGAGATCTCGTTCACACGGCTACCATCACTGCTGGCTCGCCCATTCATGAGCTGTAGGTAATCAATAATAATCAGACCAAGGCCGTGCTCAGCCTGGAGACGCCGTGCCTTGGTCCGCATCTCAAGCGCGTTAGCCATCGCCGAGTCGTCAATAAAGATTGGCGCTTCAGCCATCGTGCCCATTGCCCGATTCAGCTTCTCGAAGTCTTTGTCCTCGAGGTTACCAGTGCGAAGCTTCCACGAGTCAATACCAGACTCAGACGCCAGCAGGCGATCGATCAACTGCTCTTTACTCATCTCCAGTGAGAAAATGCCCACGGGAATACCCTCTTTGATCGCCACATGGGCGGCAATATTCATAACAAAGCTGGTCTTACCCATACTTGGACGAGCCGCAAGGATGATGAGATCTGAGCGCTGCAGACCAGCCAGCAACTTATCAAGCTCCTTGAAGCCAGTCGGCACACCGCGCAGCTGCTGGTTATCTTTATGCAGAGCATCCAATCGGTCGAAGCTATCAGCGAGCACGTCTTTAATTGATATAAAGTTCTGCTTCAAATGTTTCTGGCTGACTGAAAACAGAGCTTGCTCAGCCTCATCCAGAAGGCCTTCGAGCTCGCGAGCTTCATCATGCGCAAGGCCAGAAATCGCGTGACCAGCGACGTCGAGACGCCGGAGAGTTGCCTTTGCTGCCACGATTCTGGCGTACTCGGTCGCATGGGCGGTGGTTGCTTCGGCACCCGCCAGCTCGGTGAGGTATGTCATACCGCCAACTTCATCAAGCTGCTTCTGACCTTGGAGCGATTCGGAGAGTGTAATGAGATCAATTGGCTTACGTTGCTCATAGAGTTTGACGACCGTTTCGTAAATGAGCCCGTGGCGTCGATCATAGAAGTCATCAGCCGAAACAACATCAGCGACTTTAATCAGTGAATCTGAGTCAAGCAGAATTGTACCCAATAGCGACTGCTCCGCCTGAATACTGTGTGGCGGCACGAATGAGGCGAGCTGAGCCTCGGTCGGTACTGGTTTTGCCTGATGTTCATCGCGTCGTGCCATAGCCTACTCCTCTACCACTTCCCCACCCAAAATTTCTAAGGCGCTCGCTACCAGCTCGTCTTCGGGCTGAGGTGCAGCTTCGGTCGGTGCGGCTCCAGCATGCTCTACGACCAGCTCAATCGGCCGATCGGCGACTTTCGTAAAGATCGCTTCAATCAACTGACGATTCTTGGTCTCTTCTATGCGTTCCTTATGGAAGCGGAAACGACAGCGCACAACGACGTTCCCACCTGAGAGCACTGGCTCACCAGAACGAAGCACAGCGTAGAGCGAATTATTCCGGGTCTTAATGAGCGATAACGCCTTGGCGGTCACTCGCTCCGAGGACAAAGTTTCACCGGGTACGGTTGCCTCGGCCGGAGCAGTTGGTCGAGCCACCTGTACGGTTGCGGGCTTCACAGTTGCTGTGCGCGGTGCTGGCACAGGAGCTGGTGTCGATGACATGTTTTGACTTAATCGCCAGAGTGCTAGCTCGAGCGGCAATACTGGTAGTGGCGTGGTCTTGAGCTCGCGAGCCGCGGTCGAAAACTCAGCCAAAATACGCGCTAAGGCAGGCCGCTCGATTCCCCATGCTTTCGTAGCTCCATACAAGAATGCCTGACGGGCAATAATCAGGATATGCTCATTAAGAAGCGTTGGTTCTGCACCCTTCTGCCATAGTTCGCCCAGGGTAGTCAGCGCGGCATCCGTGTCCCCAGCGCTGGCTTGAGTCAACATCGTCCGCAGCAAACCTTCGTCACCAATACCAGCGAGCTGGGCCACCGATTCGCGGGTGATCTTCGTGTCCAAGACACACATCTGATCAAGGAGGCTGAGCGCATCACGAAAACCACCACCTGAAAGCTCGGCGATGAGCGTGAGGGCCTCATCCTCAATGTCGATCTTCTCTTCACTCGAAACAAACTGCAGATGCGAAAGCATGTGCTCGGGTCGAACCGGACGAAAATCATAGCGCTGAGTACGGCTAATGACCGTATCGGGCAGTTTGTGGACTTCGGTTGTAGCTAGCACAAAGATCACGTGCGCAGGTGGCTCTTCGAGGGTCTTCAGGAGCGCATTGAATGCTTCTCGTGTCAGCATGTGGGCTTCGTCAATAATGAAAACTTTGTATTTGAGACGCGTGGGAGCTGTGGAGATCTTCTCGCGCAGCGAACGAATTTCATCGATACCTCGATTACTTGCCGCATCAATCTCAATAATGTCGAGCTCATTATCAATCGACTGCTCTGCTGAAAGCTGATTCACCGTACGGGCAAGAATACGAGCTACACTCGTTTTACCGGTACCACGTGGACCAGTAAAGAGATAGGCGTGGGAAATTTTCTCACGCGCAACTGCGGCCTCGAGAAGCTTCGTAATATGCTCCTGACCCACTACTCCAGCTAAATCCGCCGGACGGTACTTCCGATACAAAGCCTGACGACTCAACACCCCTCCTCTTTCACGCTCTTCACTTCGTTACTAGATATTATAGCGCGATTCGCGGGGAATGTGTCGAGAAACTCTCAGCGCTTTTGTTGAAAAAAAGCCATGATATTCGCAAAAGCAGCCATAGCGAATACAAAACCCAACCACCGCGCATCATTGGGAATCGAGAAAAATATTGCCAATGCCAAGACATTCAGACCCGCTGAGAACAAAAATAATGCACGGGTATTTTTCATGGCTCTAGCCAATCACAGCTTCGATGGCTGCCCACGAAGCTGGACGGTCGGCCGGAATCACTACAGTCACCTCGTCAGCCGGCTGAGCCTTGAAGTACGTCACGCTCGCGAACAAGACATGAAAGAGCTTCCCACCTGCCTCGACCATGTATGTACCTTCTTGTAAGGTCACTGTGCCAATCAGCTTCTTGCGTTCAACTGGACCGATCTGCTTGTAGATGAAGCTGCCATCGTCTGAGATAGTAAGCTTCAGAATATCGCCTTCTACAAGTTTAGACTTTGAAGCGTAGTTCGCAGGCACTGGATAAGTCTTATCATTTGGCCCGACCATATTTTGGCCATCAAATACACCCTCAATAATCTTGCCACCGACATGGGCTTCACGCGACATAGCCGGTGCTGCTGCTCGCGGCATGGTTGCTGGCGGTGTTGGTAGCTCATCTGCCTTCACGCCTAATTCCTCGAGCTGACTATGGATCCGCTTGAGATTTTCTTCAGCAGCTTTGAGTTGAGCTGAAAGCTGTAAAAGTTTCGTATCGTTGTGTTCAGAGTTTGTCATATATTACCCACTTTTTTTCGTTTTACTTTACCCACAGTATTCCGCCCGGAGTATACCACCGAGCTTAGAATGAATGCAAACAGTACCAGTAGACCCCGTACAATCTACGCATAATCATACGCTTCATGTACGGGACTAACCCTGTTAAATGCTTATGCAAAAATCGCGCTTTGAAACACCAAAAAACGCCCCGGTATGGGGCGCTTTAAGAGCATTCAGGAACGTTCAAACTTACTGAAGTTCGACGGTTGCGCCAGCAGCTTCGAGCTTAGTCTTAGCTTCTTCGGCTTCGTCCTTAGATGCGCCTTCTTTGACCATCTTTGGAGCACCGTCAACAACGGCCTTACTTTCAGCCAAGCCAAGTCCGGTGATTTCACGAACCGCCTTGATGACGTCGATCTTCTTATCACCAGCAGCCTGCAACATTACGTTGTAAGCGCTCTTCTCTTCAGCAGCTTCGGCAGCTTCGGCAGGAGCAGCAGCACCAGCCACAGCAACTGGAGCAGCAGCTGATACACCGTAGTGATCTTCGAGGGTCTTCACGAACTCTGAGAGGTCGAGGACGCTCATCTTATCGAGTTCTGCAACAAGCTTTGCAAACTTTTCTGGTACTTCTTTTGTCTCGGTCGCTGCAGCTTCTGCAGCTTCGTTCTTGGTCTCTTCAGCCATGAATTTTCTCCTTAGTTACGAGCTGCTTAGGCGGCAGCTTCTTTCTTGTCTTTAATAGCACTGAGAGCGTATACCAGTCCTGATAGATTGCCATTCATCACCCGAACCATGCCGGAGAGTGGAGCAGCAACGGTACCAACCACCTGGGCAAGGAGCTGTTCGCGACTTGGCAGTTTTGCCAATGCAATCACAGCTTCCTTCGACATTACGGCGCCAGCTTCGTCGATTCCACCAACAATCTCCAATTCAGGATATTCTTTTGCAAAATCTGCGATAACCTTTGCGGCTTCAACTTCATCTGATCCGAAGGCAACGGCCATTGGTCCAGTGAAAGCCTCTGTTTCCGTAATTTCTTTGGCGCTCTTCTCGGCAGCGCGCTTGAGCAGAGTGTTCTTCGTAACAACAAAGGTAATACCCTTGTCGCGGAGAAGTCCTCGCAGCTCTTCGCTGGCCGGAACGTCAAGTCCACGGTAGTCAGTCAAGACGGCAAGCTTCGCGCTATCGAGCGCATCAACCAAGCGAGCTAGGTCGCGCTCTTTCTGTTCACGAGTCTTTGCCATATAGATGACTCCTTAGCTTTTGATATAAAAAATCTTCTGGTACAGAGCACAGAAGACATGAGTGACTACAGATCTATAAAGTAAGATGTGTGTCGTCGCCTCGGGAGCAAATTAAGACCAGCAATGGTCAGCGCCTGTCTTCGGTTTCGTACCTGAAAATAGTAACAGATTTGGTGAGTTTGGTCAAGAAAAAACCGCCCCACCCTGGATGGGTAGAACGGAAGGTCGCTCCTCTCAGAGCTCGCCGAGCTTCATCGCTGTGGCCCGCTCGCCAGCCAGACGAGTGAGCTCATCGGTCTCGCCCGTCGTGTTGACGAAGCACATGCCCTGGGACAACTCCGGATAGACCTCCGAGAGCAAGCGGTACATCTCGTTGGCGATCGCCCGGTAGCCAGCATGACCAGCCGGCTGGGTGCGCAGCTCGATGAGATGGTAGCTCTCACGCAGATTCGTACCGAAGCTGTAGCGCATGCGGTGCCCGAGGAGGGTTGCGTACTGAGCTTCTGTAGAGAACCCGGCTTCGAGCAGACGCTGATACAAGTGCTCCGACCGTTCGAAGGCCTGCTGGTACCGCTCACGAACGAGCGAGCCAACCTCGACGATCGCCGGTGGAACGCTGTAGCCGTACTGGGCCGTCAGGGGCTGCCAGTCCCAAGCGTCGACGATGCGATGACGCTGCAGATCGCGGTAGCTGGCGTACTCGTCGAGGATCTCCCACCAGAAGTGAGCTCGCTCGAAAGCCCGGCCCGGCTTGTGGCGCCGGTTCATACGCTCGCCGATTGCTGTCGCGATCACCAGTTGACGATCGGCGTCCGACAGCTTGGCGGCATGCGCGCGCAGCGCCTCCATGCCGTAGCCCTCGGCGTACGGGAACATCATCCAGGCGAGCAACTCGTACTCATCCTTGGGCTCGTAGTCGAGAAGTGTCACGCTGGCGGCAACTTTCGAGAACATCGGTGACTGATAGTCGATGAGACCATCCTTGAGCAGATCTCGAGTCAGCGAGCGGAGCTCGTCTCGAGTACTGCGCCGGTAGGCCGAAGTTGCCAGACCCCGATCAATGAGATCCACGCGTTCGAGGAAAGGTGCCAGATACGGCTGCTTGCGCGCCTCACGCGTCAAGTCATCTGCCAAGTCCTGAGCCTCGACGAGCTCGTAGGACCGCAGCGACATGATCAGGTTCTCGAGCGACTGCGCGTTGCCGGTGAAAGCCACCGTCGAACGAGTCGCCACGGGCAGCATGGCTCGAGCCACATCGCAGGCCTGAGCCTTGATGGTGGCCTTCCAGGCACCCTCGGGAGTGTCGCCCCGCTGATCGGCTCGCGTTTCCATGAAGTGGTCATACATGTAGCTCACCACGTAGGAGTACGCCTCGAAGATCGCGTCCAGCTCGTTGAGATACAGCGTTCCCAACTCGAGCGGCAAGTTCCCCGGCACGTAGTACTGCCAGTTGCCATCTGCGCCCCGCTCATCGAAGAAGATGTAACGCGTCGACTGTTCCAGGTAGGCCATGCCGATGCGTGGCCACTCCACCAGCTTCGTCATCAGGTTGCTGATGCGGCTGGTGACGAACTGGACAGGCACCAGCTGCTGCACCGAATCGTCGCCGTAGCCGGACACGACTCGGCGGATCAGATCCTCGGTGCGGCCCAGGCCATCGGCCGAGAACTCCCCCAGCCAGATGCCTCGCGGATCGGACTGGGAACGAGAGACACGTGCCATCGCGGCACCGACAAGCTCGGGTGGCTGATGACCGGTGAAGAAGTAGACATGACCGTCCACATCGGTAACGATCGGTTCGAGCAGTGCTCGCTCCGCTGCACTGTACGTCATTGTGTTGCTCTTTTCTTCTAGAGGTACATTGATCTCCGGCATTGTAGCATAGTGAGCCACGCCTAAGCACAAGAAAATTCCCTAGCCTTTGTGACTAGGGAATGGTTACATACATTCATCTTGGATGGTCGCGATGACTCGCTGAACCAAGGCCTCAGGCGAGCACTCCGCATCGACATACGCCATGCGGTACTCACCGGGCACCAGCTGCCCGAGCATCTCGAAGCCCTTCCGAACTCGCGTGCGAAAACGATCGCCAGCACCTTCGAAGCGATCAGGCTCCTTACCGGTTCCACCCAGGCGTCGTAGGGCTTCTTTGTCTGAGATCTGCAAGATCACATACAGGTCGGCTCGACGAACGATCACCTGGATCTGGTCCTGGAGCTCCTTGACGAACTTCATGCAGCCTTCGTCACGCGCGAAGCCCTGGTAGACAATCGAGGAGAGTTCACCTCGATCACATACTACCCATTTGCCGGCCGCGAGGGCTGGCTGAGCGTGCTTCAAGCGAGTATCGACCCGGGCGGTGGTCATCAGAAGTATCTCTTCGTATGTCGAGATGTTTTCGTCGGTGGCGAAGAGGAGCAGCTCTCGGATGCGTGCCGCAATCGCTCCACTGCCGGGCTCACGAAGCTGCTCGACATCGAGCTGGAGCACATCTCGCATCCACGTCACCAGACCCTCAACGAGCGTGCTCTTGCCAGCTCCATCGGAGCCTTCGATGATGACGAAACGCGGCAGACCTTCCCAGAACTCCCTTGAGTAGTCGAACTCAGTCATCGTCACTCCCTTCGAGCGTCAGAGTCGAGTAGTCGGGAATTGGACGCAAGGGCTTCGGAAGCCGATAACTATCCTTGTCGGCCCGAGGCAGCATCATCTCGGCATTCCAGCCACGAATGACCTGATTGAGTGCGTCGCTGGTGTGGTACTTCGAGCGATCCCCTCCATAGGGACGCGCAACAGGGCCCGTCTTGTAGAAGACGATCTGGGCGATCCGCTCCCCCACCACCAGGAAGAGTGGCTCTTGGTTGAAGTTGTGGATCTCCATCGTCCAACGAGTTGCGTAGCCAGGATCACCCCAGCCAGCGTCGATGCACACCGCGATGCCGTTGCGGCCCCACGTCGAGCGAGATTGCATCGACGTCGTGCCGGGCGGCAGGATGCCGACGAACTCGTGGGTGTGTGCGAGAATGCGCTCACCTGGATAGATCGGGATCACTTGCGCAGCTTGCGGGATGCCATCCATCAGCTCGATGCCCAGCTCCCTGCACAACGTAGCGTGGATCGATGGGCGCTCGAACCGGAAGAAGCGCGTGATCTGCGCCGGGTCCCTTGGGTTGTAGAACGGCGACTTGTTGGCATTCGCCACCCAGAAGCCCTCGCCACCCAATGTGACATCGAGTGAGCTGCCGTTGATGTTCGCCGGCACCAAGGGATGGCAGATGATGTGTCCGCGGCGAATGGCCGCAACGATCTCGGTATCCGAGTAGACACCGCCCGTGACAGTGTCCGGGGCATCGGCAGGAGCGTCATCGCTCATGGAAGTAGCCTTTCGCTAGAGAATGTAGGAGGTACGGCTCCTAGTGTAGCAATTCCTCAAGCGTGCTCAAACCATAACCACTAAAAAACCCGCCAGAATAGCGGGTTTTTTAGTGGATTCTCCGGTAGAGATTATTTAGCAGTCAACTCGGCAGAGTCGATCTTAAGACCTGGGGTCATGGTTGCTGCCAGGGTGATTGATCGAACATACGTCCCCTTCACGCCAGCTGGTCGATTGTGATGGACACACCCCAGTACAGCCTTCACATTGCTGGCCAGATCGGCATCTGAGAACGAAAGCTTGCCAGCTGTGGTGTGTACAATTCCATTTGCATCGTTCTTAATTTCCAAGCGACCCTTCTTGATTTCGCTAACGGCGTTAGCTGGGTCAGCAGTCACGGTGCCACTCTTTGGTGATGGCATGAGGCCCTTCGGTCCGAGCACCTTGGCGTGTCGACCAAGTTGCGCCATCATATCTGGAGTCGCTACGAGGACGTCAAAGTCGAAACTTCCCTTACTAATAGCATCTAGTAAGTCTTCGCTATTGACTGCATCAGCACCAGCTTCCTTGGCTGCAGCCGCTTTCTTGTCGTCACTTGTCAGTACCGCTACGCGAACAGACTTACCGGTACCAGCCGGAAGCACAGTCGAAGCTCGCAGCATCTGATCGGCCTGGCGTGGGTCGATATCGAGACGAACATGAACTTCAAGCGTTGGGTCGAATTTTGCCTTCGAAGCAGCCTTAATAGCAGCAATAGCTTCGTCAACAGTGTGAAGCTTTTCGAGATCCAAGGCTTCGCGCATAGCTTTTTGATTCTTCGAGTATTTCTTGACTCGTGGCTTCTGCTTAACCTTTGGCGCATCAGCCTTCTCGAGGTTAGCTTGCTTGCGAGCCTCTTTTTCAGCTTCTTCGTCAGCTTCGCGCTGGGCTTTCGCTGAGTGCTTACCAGCTTTTGTAGTCTTTGCGTTAGCTTCTTCGACTACGATTGGCGTTTCAGTGACTTCAGCATCAACCGTATCGGTAGCAGTCACGTCAGTGATTACCTCTTCATTAATACCTTCATCGGTCTTTGGGGTGTCGGATTTCTTTACCATAGTTTTCTCCTTGTGGTGCATGCGGCGAACCAGTCGCCTCCCACGAGTTAAATGTTATTCTGCTTCGACTTCCACGCCCATCGAACGAGCGGTTCCGGCAATCACTTTCTTGGCGGCTTCGATGTCATTCGCATTCAAGTCGTCGATCTTCTTCTCAGCGATCTCAGTGAGCTGCGCCTGAGTCAGTTTGCCTACTTTATCCTTATTCGGAACGCCACTTGCCTTCTTGAGACCAAGCGCCTGCTTGATCAAGGTTTTGGCAGGTGTGCCCTTCACTTCGAAGGTAAAAGACTTATCTTCATAAATGTAAATTTTTGTTGGACACTGAGCGCCCTTCATATCCTTCGTCTGATCATTGAAGGCATTGATGAAATCCATCATGTTAACGCCGTGCTGACCCAATGACGAACCTACCGGTGGAGCTGGCGATGCACCGCCTGCGGGAATCACCATCTTGAGTTTTGCGCTAATTTTCTTCTTCTCTGCCATAATTGTTCTCCTTCCGTGGTGCTAGCGGCGATTTTCTCGCCTCCCACGTGTATTAATGTGGACTTTAGACTCGCTTCACCTGAAGGCTATCAAGCTCAACCGGCGTTTCACGGCCGAACATCGAGACGAGTACTTTGATCTTACCCTTCGATTCATCGATTTCTGATATCTGACCGTCAAAGCCTTTAAATGGTCCGTCGGTGATATTCACAAGCTCGCCTACCGTATAATCAATCGAAAATTTCGGCTCTTCGACGCCCATGCGCTTCTGGATAACCTTGATTTCGTCATCAGCCATTGGACTTGGCGCAGTACCAGTGCCAACGAAGCCGGTCACGTTTGGTGTATTGCGTACGATATACCAAGAGTCTTCGGTAACGACCATATTCACGAGAATATACCCTGGGAAAATCTTGCGCTCAACAATACGGCGCTTACCATTCTTGATCTCAATCTGGTTTTCCTTCGGAACGATAACATCAAAGACCTTGTCCTTGAGACCGAGCGTATCAATACGGTGGCGCAAGTTTTGAGCAACCTGGTCTTCATATCCAGAGTAAGTATGAATAACGTACCAGTGAGAGCCAGCGGGTGATTGTTTCATAGTGGTGTGGGTAAAACTTTCCTTAGTGATGTGATCAGGCCCCTAGCTGGTTTAGCGAGTAATGAGCTTCTCTAAACCTAGCCGGAACACATAGTCGAATATCGCTAGATAGGCAGCAACGAGTGCTGTAAAACCAAGTACTACAACCGTAAGTGTCGTGGCCTGCTTGCGCGTGGGCCAGATAACACGTTTGAGCTCATCAAGAGAGCCTGATATGTAGCGCTTTACTTTCTGCATCGATAATAAACCTTGTCTATCTGAAAACGGTTCGTTCTCTAGTATGTACTATTGCCTGGGACCTTGTCCACAACTTAAAAAAGCCTCGGCGGGCTTTAGGCTTATATAGTTTACCTGATTTAACAGATGTAGTCAAGAGTACAAATTTAGCGCAAAAAATCACTCTCAATCGCTCTTGGCAAACGCTCGATCGTCCGATCATATTGTTGGCGAGCGAGCTGCCAAGTCCCCACACTGAGCCCGATAAGCAATGCCGCGTACACCACGACCAATAAGCCAACTTGCCAGGCAATGGTTCGCTTGCGCTTTGGATTATGCTGTCCAGACATAAATTTTGAGACCTGTTCAGGATAGGCCCGAGCAGCTAACCAGCGGTAGCCCCG
>CAYSMD010000001.1:32144-68418 GCA_964432055.1 uncultured Candidatus Saccharibacteria bacterium | reverse complement strand
GACAAACTAGCACGAAGCGAAGCCGACAATCCAAGCACCACGGCAGAAGCAACAAAGACTTCAAACAGAGCAACCCACACCAACCGCCATACTTTCCCTGCCGCCTGCCACCACAGAACATCTGCGCTCACCGGTCTATTATCGGCACGCCTTGAAGCCAAGCCATACGAGACCGAAAGACACATATGTCTCACAAACCAAATAGCGCCAAGCAGCGCCGCAACGATCCCAAAATATACCGTCAGCTCACCAAACGATGTTTTTTCCAACCACCCCACGAGCACACCATACATCTCAGACAGAGGCCGATCCTGAAGCCGCGATAGAAAAATGAGTAATGCCGGAATAATTACCGCAAGCCACGTCAGCGGAGATAGCAATACGATCCCAAATGCCGCCCAGACACCAACCCCGTCGCGACTATCAGTAAACGATGCCCGCACAACATCACGCCAGAGCGAGCCCCGACTACGTTTTTCAGATTCGCTTCTCTGCTGGAGGGGTAAAGTCGGGTGAGAAACATTATGGGGATGCAGTACCTGCGCGGCCTGCAAACGAGGATCGGGGTGCATAACAGCTTGGTTATGACTGGTGACATGCACGGCTCTTGGTAAGGGTCTTTCTCCAGGTCGAGCTGCATGAGTCCGTGACGCCTGGCCTGGTCGTCGGGTAGCGCGTGGTTGAAGTGGGCGATGCTGCGGTCGACCGAGAGAATCTCCGGTATCCAAAGAATAGCGAATGCCATCAACCGTGACGATACGCTTAGGACGAAGTTTTGGATCAGGGGTCATTCTTTTTGCGAGTGTCCTTTTACGACTGGTGTGCCGGCTGGTGTCTGATATACGCTCCACACCAAGCTAAGTTTCTCGATACGGTTCAGACGAGTTCGGCCTGTAAATACATTATACTGCTTTTGCTTCACACGTTCGAGGATAGATCGATAGAGCCCGCTCGCCGCCCGTACCGGTTGCTGGTATTTTTTATCAAGAGCCTGAATACCTGGTTCAGACTTCTGGTAAAAATCCTCCGCACGATCCGCCAATAGGCGAACCGCCGCTTCAATTTCCGGAGTAGTGTGCTCCGACTTCAACATACTCGGGGTAACACCAACCTGCTTCATCACCGACTGAGGAATATATACACGACCCAGAGTGAGATCGTGATGCACATCGCGCACAAGATTCGTGTATTGCATGGCGATGCCAAGCGATTTTGCTGCCTGAAAAGTTTCTGCTCTCCGGACGCCAAGGATCCGAGCCGAAAGTAGCCCAACTACACCAGCCACCAGGTAACTATATCGATCCAGCTCGGCAATCGTCTTCGGCTGTCGAAAATCAATATCTGAGCTCACCCCCTCGAGAACCTCACGTAATTGCTCAAGTGGCAGCTCATAGTGAGCAATAATCTCGCGTACTGCAGGCCATATCTCGGCAGGTTCGGGGGTACTCGCACCGTCCTCAAGTGCTGCTCGCATTTGCGCCAAGCGCTGAAGCTTCATAGCACGGATCAGATGAGGGTCGTCAGCAATATCATCGGCAACACGACAAAATGCGTATAAGACTTGAATGTCACGCCGGATCGTCGGCTCAAACAATAACGACGCCAGATAAAATGTCGAGCTAGCGCGTCGCGTAATCCGACGAGCGGCTGCATAACTCGCGGCGAGCTTGGTCATGTGCTCCGCTGTGTGAGGTAGTCTGTCAGCTCAGTAAACAACAACGGCAAAGTACCTGGCAGCGCGAGCTTAGAAATGGCATTTTTCGCAGCATCAGCTTCCGCCTGGGCCATAAATATCGTTTTGGCTTTGGCGCCATTTTCGGTGAGGATCTTGCGCACCATTTTGAGATCAGGCTGTCCAATGTTCGGGTTCGCAAATTTCGCACGTAAGACTGCTCGATCCGCTTCACTCCCAAACTGCATACCATAGTGCATAAGAAGCGTTTTCTTTCCTTCGCGCAAGTCAGTAATGGTCGGCTTACCAATCTCACGGGCACTCCCAAACATGCCAAGCAAATCGTCCGTAATCTGGAAAGCTACGCCAGCATGAGTACCGTAGCGCTCGAGGATGTCGAGGATAGTATCATTTGCCCCAGCCAGTACAGCGCCTGAGCGCAGGGGCGCAACCATTGAGTAGTGCCCAGATTTATTGACATAGATCTTACGAATTTGCTGCGGCGTCAGCTTTGGGGCAAGGGCTGCAAAGTCCTCTACGAACTGACCGCCCACCAAACGGAAATGCATCTTTAGAAAATCCCCAAGCAACCGATCTCTCGTCTCCGGCTCGGTCGGCAGTGAACTGATCAGCTCAACGGCAAGAAACATCGCCGCGTCACCAGCCATCAGCGCCGCATTACGAGCATGCTTATGAGCGACCGATTCCGGATGGCTACGCTTGAGCGCCCGCTCATACACACCGGCGATATTGAGCCCACCGTAGCGCTGATTATCTTGATCCATAATATCGTCATGAATCAGTGCGCCCAGATGATAGATCTCCCAGGCGAGCGCGAGCTGAGCGAAGGCCTGCTTGTCCTTACCGCCACCGAGTTGATAGCCCAGATGCACCATAAATGGCCTGAGTCGCTTACCGCCACGTAAGACGAACTTCTTCATCTCACCAAGCAATTTCTTGTACTGGGCATCTACGCGTACCCCTTCGGCCATTTTGTGATCAAAAAAAATCGCCAGCTCACGATCTGTGAGCGACTTTACCTCTGCAATTGCAGCCTTCAGTTCAGGAGATACGGCCGTTTTTGACATCTGTTTGAATCCGTTCTGCGACCAGCTTAGCAGATAATGTCACCATAGGTACACCACTACCGGGATACGTCGATGCTCCAACGAAGTACAGGCCCTTCACATCGCGACTCACATTATGTGGACGGAAATATCCAGACTGGAAGAAATAGTGGCTCAAGCCGAAAGCCGAACCATCGGTGAGGTTAAACCTTGTAAGAAAGTCTTCTGGAGTAAAGACAGCCTCTGACTCAATCTTGCCATTGAGATCTGCCCCCAAAACCGCCTTCATGCGTTCGATCACGCGCCTCTTCACCTGAGGCACGGCTTTTTCCCAGTCGACTTCGGAGTTTAGATTCGGCACCGGCACAAGGATATACACCACGTGCTTACCTTTCGGCGCTAGCCCTGGATCGGTCTTCGTGGGGATATACACATAAAACGCTGGATCCTTCGGGAGTACTTTGGCCTTGAAAATTTGCTCGAGATTGTGCTTAAAGTCTTCAGAAAAATAGACATTGTGGTGTAAGAGTCCATCCAGGGGTGCATCAACCCCCCAGTAAAACAGCATCGCGCTCGACGCCTGCTTGAGACTATCGACCTTCTTATCGGGGTAGCGTCGTCGATGCTCAGGCGCAATCAAGTTCTTATAGGTATATGTCAGATCAGCATTCGAGACCACGATATCAGCGGCTAGATGGGTGCCATCCTCCAGAACGACTCCGGTCGTACGCCCCTGGTCGATGGCGATGCGCGACACGCTCGTCTTCGTCTTGATCGTTACCCCGAGGTCTTCACAGAGCTTCCCGAATGCACGAGGCAGTGAATGCATACCCCCTTTTGGATACCAAATACCCAGCCCAGTCTCCATATAACTGACGACAGAATATACGGCCGGAGCTTCGTACGGGGTCACACCCAAATACATCGACTGGAATGAAAAAAGCTGGCGCAAACGCGGATCGGTAAAGTATCGCGACACAAAGTTATACAGCTTGTAGAGCCCACGACCACGCAAAAGCTGCAATCCTGCCTTCAAATTAATGAAATCCGTCAGCGAATCGAAGTTCTTATCAATGAACTGACCGCGGGCTATGCGATAGATCTTCGCCACATCAGCAAAGAAACGATAAAACTGCTCTGGTGCCTTTTCGTCGATCTTGGCAAGTTCTTTGGCGAAACGGGGCAAGTTCGAACTGACTTCGATTTTTTGTCCATCCGGGAAAAATACCTGATAGTTTGGCTCGAGCTGCTGCAAATCAATATAATCATCAAAATCTTTCCCGCAGTAGGCAAATGTGTCGTAGAGAACATCGGTCATCATCAGGATAGTGGGGCCCGTATCAAAACGGTAGCCATCCTGGTCGATGCGATGTGCACGACCACCAAGTAAGGCCTCTTTCTCGAGGAGAGTAACCTGCCAGCCGTCTTTGGCGAGGCGAGCAGCCGTAGCCAGGCCACCGATACCGGCACCAATCACAATTGCTGTTCGTTTCTTGTCTTTTGTGCGAACCATATTGCAAGCTAGTATACTATAAGCAATGGATCTACTGTACTCCCCTTACACGTATTCTCTGATTCTCCTAGTCAGCCTCTTTGGGCTCTGGCTATGTGACCGGCGCTGGCGCTTAGTGGCTTATCAGCCGTCGAGTGGTGCTAAACACGCCACCATCACGACGCTCCTCATCGGTGTGAGTTTCTTTCTCGTCTGGGATATCGCTGGTATCATGCTCGGGATCTTCTCGACCAATCCGCGCTACGTGTTCGGACTGAATTTCTTCACTCCGAACCTGCCTATCGAAGAAGTCTTATTCCTCACACTCCTCATATATGTGAGCCTCATCAGTGTTGTGGTAGCTGGACGCTGGCAAGCCAAACGCGCCAGTAAGTCAAAAGACAAGCCTGAGAGACGCAAATCATGACCGCAACCTATCTTTTACTCAATCTCTTCTTTCTCTTTCTTGCCTGGCTCTTCATGGCACGCTTCAAGCTACAGCCAACAAAGCCCCGACCCGAATTCTTCCTTGCGCTCATCGCCTTATACCTGATGATGCTGGTATTTAACACCTACTTAACAACGCTGCCGATCGTTCAATATGACTGGCAAAAAACTCTCGGTCAAAAAATAATCAGCTGGCCAATAGAAGATTTGGCCTACTTGGTGGTAGCATTATATGCAGCACCGCTTCTTTGGGAGCGACTCAAGGAGTACTATGACGAACAAACCACACTCGACCAACCAACATCAGTCAAAAGCGCAGACAAGCCACGCAAAGCCCGTAGCAGCAAGGCCAAGCGCAAAGCCCGACGCAAGCATCGGTAAGCAGCTCAAGCAAATCTTTGCAGCCAGCCGGCCTGTGAGCTGGATTAACACGGCGTTTCCTTTCGTGCTCGCCTGGTTCTCAAGTGGTGGAGCCTGGAATTCGCCACTTTTCCTCGCTGGTCTCGTCTACTTTCTACTTCCCTACAACCTCCTGGTGTATGGCGTAAATGATATTTTTGACTACGAATCAGATCTGAAAAATCCTCGCAAGGGTAGCTTAGAAGGCTCAATTGTTGCCCCCGAAGCTCGGGGTCGGCTATGGATCGCCATCATCGTAACCAATCTCGCGAGTCTGGCCTGGCTTGGTTCACAAATCGATACTACGGGTAAAATCGCCCTGGCTGCCATCGTTTTCTTCGCCCTATCCTACTCGATCAAAGGGCTTCGCTGGAAAGAAGTGCCATTAGTTGACTCAATAAATTCTTCTCTTCACTTCGTGCTACCTGCAGTATTTGGATTTTTGGTGAGCCCCATCGGAACGATTAGCTGGATCCCGATCGTGGCATTCTTCTTGTGGGGTATGGCTTCGCATGCAATTGGAGCCATCCAAGACATCATTCCCGACCGCGCCGGTGATATCCGCTCTATCGCTACTCAATGGGGCGCCAAACGAACCATTCGGCTCACCTTTTGGCTCTACATCGCTGCCAGTGTCCTCACGGTGTTTGTGGCTTGGCCAAGCTCGCTACTCGCCGGCTTACTCGTGAGTATTTACGCCCTGAATGCAGGAATGTTCCTGAAATATCACTCCGATGCTCAATCAGCCAAGTTTCGGCGAGCATGGACTAACTTTATGTGGCTCAACATCGTGGTTGGCTTCTGGCTTACCCAGCTGTGGCTCTACGTTGCCGATCCCTTCCAACTCGGCCCCTCACGCCTCGATTACATTCTGGCGTTCTGTAGTCTCTTTGCGATTGCTCAGCTTGGACTGATTTTCCACAACCTAGCAGTCTTCCGTCGACCAAAACCCAAACGACTTGATGAATGGCCACGCCTCACTATCATGATGCATGCCTATAACCAAGCCGAGAACATCTCATCGACTCTCCTCGCCGCGCTTGGACAAAACTACCCCGACTTCGAAATCCTTTTCACAGATCTCGACTCAGATGATAACACCGCAAAAATCGCTCAAAATTTCTCAGATCCACGACTAAAAATTCTCACCATTGACCCAATCGAGAAGGGCTGGGGCGTGAATGCGTGGGCTGCTGACCAGCTCCTCAAGCAGGCCACCGGCGAGTACACCGTGCTGATTTCAGCCGACACAGTATTGATGCCAAATGCCCTGGCGCAAATTGCCACCCTGCTTGAAGAAGAAAAGCTCGATATCATGTCCCTATTGACTGCCGACCAAAACAAATCCCTCGCCCAGAAGGCCTTACTGAGTCATAACCTCTACCTTCTGCTTGCCGCCTACCCAGGTGGCTGGCTACAGGAACACCATCCCGAACGCTCAACAGCGCATGGTAATATCATTGCGCTGCGGACCAATGCGATTCGCGAACGTGGCGGATTTGCTGACGTCAAAGCTAGCCCGCTTGAAGACCAGGAACTTTTCCACCGAGCCCAGTCAATCGGCCTGCAAGTCAGCATGTATCGTGCCGCCGATCTTGCAACCAGCCAGAATCACTTGGGCATCAAAGAAATTATTGATGACGACATTCAACGACTCTACCCAGCATTGCGATTCCACTTTCCACTCGCCATCTTTCTCACAATCGCCGGCCTCTTTGTTTTCTCAGGTCCACTCGCAATCCTCATTTACGACGTGGTCTTTGGTGGTCGTGTGCACGTAACCCCAGCGCTCATCGCTATCGCAACAGCCCTGCTGACACGCATCTTTGTCGCAGTTGAGGCCAGGCAGGATATCCCAGCACAGCTACTCGCGCCAATTACAAACGTCATTATGATGGGACTACTTTTTTACTCAATGATCCAATATGAGCTACTTAAGCCCCGCTGGAAAACTCGTACCAGTATCGTCTAACAGGTGCACTACAGCTCAGCTCGCGCAGCAACTTTCGGCAAGGCAAAAGAGATTCCATAAAGGGCGATTCCAACTGCGCCGATCAACACAACTGTCCAGCGCATTATCAGACCGACTTCCCGCAAAAAGGGTGCGATCGCAGATTCGACGAACTGCATCGGACTCGACGCCGATACGAGCGAATCAGTACTCGGGAGCAAGCTCACAATTAGGCAAAATACTGCAAGCAACACCGCTACAATCAGGCACGCTTTAGCCGGACGTCGCAACATCGCCCGTCCGTCCCGTCGCGAAATCCAAACCAACATAATAAGGCCACCTATCGTCAGACCTAAGCCGATCAGCAGCATAATCCGGGCCGCCACAACACCTGACTTTATCTGCGAGAGCGCGGTATCGATCGGCGAGGTCTCGGGCTGGACTACCGCATTAGCATCTGAGCCAGATAGTGTACCTGTAGTAGTGCCCGCTAAAGCCTGAGCTTCCGTAAGATCCAGCTGATCGGGCAACAATTTGCCAACTTGCGAAACAAGGGCCAATTTCTCGATCGCGGTAATTTCAGCGGACTGCAAAGAGCGCACTATTTCCTGCTTGATTGATGAGATATTTATGACCAATTTTGGTGGTGGTGTTCCGGCTGGCTGCTCGATCCAGCTAACGACATCAACGAGTAATGGCTGGGTGATGGTCTCCAGGCGCTCGGCTGTAATTGCACCCTCTATTGCAGCATTGACTACTCCTCGATACTGTTCAGGCACCGCGTCTGATGATTGTATAGTCGCTCGTGCTTGTCCCGCCGTGTATTCATATACGCCGGCTCCGGAGAAGATATGACTCAGGCTCGAGGCCGACGTGATCGTCACTAAGACGCTCCACGAGACAGCAAGAGTTAGCAGTCCAGACATCACGACGAACATGAGAAAATTTTTTGCTGCCTTCATAACGTAACTACTATTGTGTCATAGTCAACGCCTCCCCACCAAGTCTGTATCCTACTACGTGCGCCGGGTTTATCTGATACAATACGCTTATGTCTAATGAACAGCGCCAGCTACGCACACTCCGCGATTACCATGCTCACGCCCAGGAGTATACCGCCGATGCCGAGAACGAAGCCCGCGTTGATAGGATCGAAGAAGAGTTTCGGCGGGCTTTTCACTTTTTAGAGAAGCTACCGCAGAGCGTTTCATTCTTTGGCTCGAGCTGCTCCGAGCCAGGCTCAGCTGATTATGAGTCGGCACGCCGACTCGCGGGGCGATTCGTGACTGAAAAACAATTTGCCGTCGTGACCGGCGGTGGCCCAGGGATCATGCAGGCAGCAAACCTGGGTGCGACTGAAGCCGGCGGCATCTCGGCAGGACTGACGATCGATCTATCCACCGGCGAGGGTCACAATCATTACACAAATCGCTCGCTCGAGTTTCACTACTTTTTCGCCCGCAAAATGGCACTCAGCTTTGCCGCCTCGATGTATGTGTTCTACCCGGGTGGCTTCGGCACTATGGATGAGTTCTTTGAGCTCGTGACACTTGTCCAAACAAAAAAGATCGAGCGCATCCCCATCTTCTGCATTGGCACCGACTACTGGGAGCCGCTCAAGCGCTTCATGCACTACTACATGCTCGAGCGTGGCAATCTCATTGCTGAAAGCGATCTCGGGCTCTTCACGATCACCGACGACTTCGACCTCGTACTCGAATGCACACAGGTCTGCCGCGTCCGGCATTAGTACTTATTATACGTCGTCTCGGCGAGCTTCACAGACCGCTGACCATCACAAATATAATAATCAACAATATTGTGTCGGTTGAGCTCCGGCAATCTAAAGTGGGCTGCAACCGCCTCAAGCCGATAGCGAGCAGCCAGTGAGAACACGATAATTGTGGGTAGTTTATACAAGCGCAAGTGATCAAACATGCGCTCCGTTAGCTGGCGTTGAATCGCATCGAGTTGCTCGGTAGTTTCGGCTAGCGGCAAGCTGAGCTCGCAGTTGTCGGCGCGAAATACGCAGCCGATCTCAGAATCGCCAATATTTACAACAATACTCTCAAAGCCTACCTGTTCACCCTCAAACCGATAAATCAAGTCTGGATTTTCATCATAAATCTCAAACTCCGCACCCGTAAAATCTGGACAGACATACAGGAACGTATCAATGAGCAGACGTTCACGAAGCTTCTTTGGTGCTGGGGCTGAAGTAATCATTTTTGACTCAAGCTCTTGAGCGGCTGCTGATCAGTATACCAAGGGTCTTCTGTCGAGCGAATCGCTTTTACTACCGCTTTGCAGTGTCGGGCATTGAGCTCATGCGGCACGATTGCCCGCATAATACGGGTATGAGGACGCCCAAGAAATGCTCGCTTGAGGTTTGTAGCCAGAACGAGATTATCGAGTGTGCCGTAAAGCACAGTAATCGGGAGGCGCTCATCAAGCTCGAGAATCTCTGCCAGCGCCGTTTGACGTTCGATCGTATACTGCAATGAGCTCGCGACTGGATACCACGTCGCCTCATCAACCATAGCTTGCCCAGTTAATGATGGCGTCAGGCGCACCAGTGCCTGTGCAGACCGAATGCTCCACTGCTTTGGCACGGCACGTAGCGCCCGATAAAACCTGAGATATCCAGCATCGAGAAAGCCCTCGAGGCGCTTCGATGATTCCTGTGAAGACTGCGTGCGGTAGAGCGGCATCGCCACTAGTACGAGCCGTTTTACTTGCCTCGGCTTGGATGCCGCCCAATGTAACGAGATGATCGAGCCCATCGAATGACCAACCAACGTCTTGCGCCCCCAAATACCATGCCACCATAATGTCCAGCGCACTGAGCGCAAATGCTCCTGAACGGTATAAGCGACATGTGTCGGCTTTGGGCTCACGCCATGCCCCAACAAATCGAGCGTAATGCATCGATACCGACTAGCAAGCTCATCGATAACCGGCTGCCAGATTTTGCTATCAGCTGCCAGGCCATGCAGAAAAATGAGCGTCGGGCCACTTCCCTGCGATCTGAAGCGTAGACGATATGGGAGTCGCAGCGCACGATGAAGCCATTCGGGTAATACCATAATTCTATTATAGCAAGGAGCTTACGCTACTGCTCGCCCTTCCCGGGGATGCAGTCACGTCTGAATTCTCGTACAATGGTCTTTATAGATTATTCTTATGCTTCAAACATTTATCGCCATCATTCCTGCCTTTGCCCTCATGGGAGCCGGCTACGTCGTACGTCGCTCAGGCTTGGCGCCACAGAACTGGATAGAGGTTCTGAATCGCTTCGTGTATATCGTTGCTCTACCGGCTCTCATCATCACAAGTCTGTTACGAATAGATTTTGGTACAACTGGCGTCTATACTGCGCTCGCCGTCAGCCTCGCCCTCCCAATAATCACGGGGTTTGCACTGCTTCTCATACTTCCCTTAACCAAGCTACCGCGCGCAAGCCAAGCCGCGGTGTTTTTATTATGCGTCCTCGGAAATACGATTTTCCTCGGGATTCCTATTGCCACCGCAATGCAGCCGTCAGCGAGCCCGGCGCTCATCACTACACTCGGCACCGCCCAGTTCCTAGCTGGCCTCTTCATTGGTCTGATTGGATTAGAGCTGCGTTTTTCGCAGAAGCGTCACGTCGGCAATATCATCACTACCCTTCTCAAAAATCCACTCGTCATATCTCTCGCAATTGGCGCAGTGCTCGCACTTACGCCCGGCATCAATAGCTTGACGACTCAACTCGAGTCAATCCTGAAGCTCCTGGCTGCCACCGCCTCACCTCTCGCCCTCTTCGCACTCGGTATGTTCTGGGTAGGACACACCTGGCGCCCATCCTACGCGGTACCAATCATCAGTATCACAGCCATCAAGCTCGTCGCCATGCCTGCCTTGCTGATTAGTATGAGTGCGCCTCTTCAGCTAGCCACTAGCCTTGGAACAACCACTATCATCATGGCTGCAATGCCTCCTGCCGTGACGGCTTTTGTCCTGGCCAAAACTTATAAGATTGATACGAATTTAGTAGCCACAAGCCTGGTTGTCACAACCCTGATGAGCGCCCTATCTCTCCCAATTATTGGGAGCCTGATCGGCCTATGAGCGTGATACAATAACAGTCTGTTATCGAATACCCAAAGAAGGAGTCTATGGAAGAAGCTGCAACCCCCACAAAAGTATCTGCACCAACTGGCGACACTGGTGCTACGCTCGAATCAATTCACCGTCTCATGCAAGATGCTGCTGAGACCCGTGAAACAGTCCGCAATCTACGTGATCAAATCAAAGATGTCATGGAGCAAAACGACGAGTATCGAGCAATTGCCGACGAGATCAAGGAGCTCACGAAAAAGCGAACTGAAGCCAAGCGAGCCCTCAACGAAGATAAGGATTACCAAACCCTTTCGGCAGACTTAGATGACTATCGACTCAAACTCCGTGACATTCAGGACATCCTCAGTCAGCATCTCGTCCTCTATTACAATCAAACCCAACAAACGAAAATTGTTGATCCCGGTGGCGAAACACGCAGTGTAATCCTCTCAGCAAAAGTCGGCAAAAACGAAGCTTAGCTCAAGAAATCTTCGGCCTGAATCTCATTCCAGTGGCCGGATGGGGTCTGCCGATAAAACCCAGCGTGGTGAACCCACTCATTATTGTCATAGCTCTTCTCGACTCGACTAGCTACCCCTGAACGAGCATAATGAGTTTTCACGTCCGATACCGCTGGTTGCGAAATTCGCTCCACGCGGTATTTTTGGTTATCTTTTTCAAACTCTAGTGTTTCGACGCGCCGTTTGAGACTTGGGTGATCTTCGAGTGGTTCTTCGCGCCTTGTATGATTATCAATTGTATAACGGACATCTAGCAGGTCGACAAGCTCTTCCCACGTCTTGTCGCTCATAGACTTGTTGCCATCCTAATAACGTCTTCTTGGCTGAGTCCGTGCTCGCCACTAATCGTGTAGAGTGTCCCCTGATTCACCCAGGCAGCTTGTCCATCGCCATACATATAAATCGTCAAGCCAGAGGCTTGGAGCGCCAGAAAATCTTGAGACCGCTTGAGGACATACTGCTCAAGCACCGCCTGAGAATCCCAGTCAGTCTTCTGCTGATTTACCTGGAGAGACTTGGAGTCCTTAACGAGCTGATAGCTCATCGCACCATCGCTCGTTTTTACATTCTGTGCCTTGCTCCAACCAGCCGGGACAAACCCTGGCATCGAGGCCGAAAGTCCTGATCGCATAGCCGCAATTTTCAGTGAGACATCTGGGTAATTCGTACGCCATAGCAGAGTACCCAATAAACCAAGTGCGATCACCGACATCACAATTGCAGTTGGCTTAGCTGGACCTGAAGGTGTAGCTGGAGCTGGGGCAGCTGCGTCTTCGCCTAGAGCTAGCTTGAGCGCCTCATCGCGACTCATCATTGGCACTGGAGCTGGAGCCGGGACTGAGGCCGGAGCCGGGGTGGCGGCTTGAGGCTCAGGGACAACCACTGGGGCAGGGGTAGCCTGCATAACAACTGGTGCAGGAGCCATGATGTCATTCATAATTCGCGAACCATTCGCTGTAGGTACGGGTGGTGGTGTCACTTCAAGTGACGGCTCGGGGGTGGATGGGGCGGCTGGAACAGGCTGTGTGGCAGGAACACTTTGCGGCGCAGGTACTGATTCGGATGCTGGTGCTGTTGCTGGTGTTGGCTGTACAGGAGGTATAGCTGGACCTGAAGGTGTGGCTGGTTCTGGAATCGGTGCTGCGGAAGCAGGACTCGGTAATGGAGTCGGAGGCGCAGGAGTTTGCAACGGTTGAGGTGGCGGCGTTACTGCGGCGGTGGCCGTGCTGGTTGGTTGCGACAAGGTGTTTATCTGTGCTTGAACCATCTCCTTCATTTGAGCATCAGACAGTACAGATTCGTCTTTCGCGTCGAGCGATGGGATTTCTGATCCAACATTACTGTCAGCAGGAGCGGCTGGTGGTTGAGGACTAGCCGGAGTTAGCGCTGGGGCAACAGGAGTTGGAGTCTGCGCGACTGGCGCTGGCACGGGGGCAGAAACAGGGGCTGGCGAAACTGGTGCAGCAGACTGAGCAGGGGCTTTGGCATCAGCCACACCTGTGTTCTGTGCATACGCAGCAGCTTCAGCAGGATCTACTGGCTCCCAGGGTGTACCGCAATTCGCACAAAAAACTTTTCCTGCGATTACTACTCTGTCTTTTTCTTCACAATCAGGACACTGTCGCATCTTCCCCTCAACGCCTTTCTTTAAAGCTTAGGCTTTATTATGAACGGAAGTGACCTACCAGTAAAGAGGTCGTGCTTACTTTTGTGATCCGGCGCGATAAATTCCAGCGATGAAATGAAAAATTGCCGACTGTCGTCGCCAGCGCTGTGGCTGTTGCAGAAGCCGCCACAACCATTCTAGGCCCAAGCGACGCATCCACGCCGGAGATCGCTTCAGAGGACCACCCATACTATCGAAATCGAATGTACCACCCTCTCCAATGAGAACTTTTGCCAGATGATCCGATTTGTGCCGATCAATAAATTGCTCTTGAAGCGGAAAGCCCATTGCGACAAATAGCAGATCTAGCCTAGCCGATTTGATCTCGTCAACCAACTTTGCTTCTTGAGAAGCCGTAAAATACCCAGTCCACACCCCGCGCATATCAACCCCTGGGTAACGCTTCTTCAGCGCACGCTGGGTCGATAGCGTATCCCGCGGACCACCAATCACACCGATCCGCCACCCTTTCCGACCAGCTTCGAGGAGCAAGGCATGTGTGGCATCAACGCCTGCACCTCGCTCAGGGATCACTTTCGTGCGCCAGTCCGGCCGCTGGACGTCATAAACCAAAGAACGTACAAGACGCCACACGCCATGCTTGCCCGCAAGATAGCTGGCGGCCCACTGAACCGCGACGCCATCAGCTAAGGACAGGTCCGCATTACGTAGGATACGCGCTACTTTTGGATCCTTCCACGCACCAACGAAAAACTCAACATAAGGCTTTACGACCACAAAGCTATCTGCAGTCCGCTTCTGGTGTCGAATCACTTCAGCAATGCGCTCACGCGCCTGCTGCTGAGAGATCGCATCAAAGTATAATCCACCTACTTCAAGACGCGTATCGGCCGACTTGTTCATATCTTCTCCACACGGGTTCGCAGAGCTTCACGAAATACTTCCGTACGAAAACGCTTTGCCTGCCGATGCATTTTGGCCACATCCCAGTGGCGAGACTCAGCCCGATCGCAGGCAGCACGGACGTCCGCAACCGTTGGCTTGTCAAAGAATTCAGCCGTCTCACCCTCAATCATCGTTTCCATGAGACCCCCGCCACGCAACGCTATCACTGGCGCGCCAAGAGCGATTGCTTCAACAGGGGCAATCCCAAAATCTTCAATATTACAGAACACAAATCCCTGAGCACGCGATAGCAGCTGCAGCTTATCGGTCTCACTTATCCGCCCCATAAAACGAATATTGGTTGAGCCATCAGCCAACGCCTCAAGCCGCTCTCGATCAGGCCCGTCACCAGCAATTACCAGTTTGCGCTTCGTACCCATGAACGCCCGGATCGCCAACTCGATATTCTTGTAAGGAGCCAAAACCGACACTATACAATAGCCCAGATCACGGTTGGTAGCTGCAATCGGAGGAATGTCTACCGGCGAATAAATGACGTCGGCCGGCCGATGATAAAATTTTTGAATACGCCGGACGATTACTTTGCTGATGGCAACAAATTCACGTCGTGATTCCTGCGATACATAATAGTCCCACAGTCTTAAACGAGAGACGAGCCGCGTCACATATGCCCGAACCAGCGGATTTGTAGTCCGTTCAGTCAGAGCCTCAGGCCAATGATCCCAGAGCATGCGGGCCGGACTATAGCAATACACCAACATTTTCGTCCGCCCAGACAAACGAGCATTCTTCACCCAAGCGCTCGAGGCAGCGATCACAACATCGTAGCCCTTCGTTGGCAAATGCTCGGTGGCATGCTTCACAAATGGTAATAATAGCTCTGGGCGCTGTTTGAGAAATTTTGGCAGATACTGCAGCCAGCTTGTCTTGACTCGATGTCGACCAACACGCGCGCCAAACTTGTCATTGTCGTAGACTAACGTCGCCACGTCCGCCTGTGGAAACATATCTAGAAGCTCATACAGCACCCGTTCGGCACCACCATCCTTCACATTGAGCCAATCGTGAAGAATTAAGATCCGCTTGTGCCGCGACTTATTCATGCACGGCTCCGAGAAGCATAGAGAAGACCTGCCACGCCAAACGTCAATAAGCCGAGAGTTGAATCGGCGAAGGAGTGCAAGAACAGATTCGCCACCATAATGCCAGCAAACGCGCCGACAAAACCAATCCGCAGCGGATCTTGAGGTCCATGCCGTCGAATTGTATGCATAATATTCACGAGCAACATAAGCATCAAGCCAAGGCCGATGATACCAAACTCGACTGCGATTTGTAGATACCAATTCTCAGTAATGAGGGGTCGTAAACCATAGAGACTGGCTGGGCCAGCCGCCCCGATACCGCGACCAACCGGACTCGCTACAATCGCCTCGTACCCCTGCACGAGTGCGGTCACATGACCTTCATCGCCACCGAATACACCACTTGCCGTCAGCTCACCGCGCAATAAGAACCTGTCGATTGCTGAGCTCTTGGCATTCATAAGTACTGCCCAAGCCGCCATACCCCCCGCAACCCCAGCTGCCACAAAACCACCTAAGGTCAGCACCCGGAACTTCTTCGGCACGGCAAGCAAAATCGCCACCGCACCGGCCACCGCGAGACCAAGTAAAGCGCTTCGGGAAAAACTCGTCACGGCCGCCAGTACAAATACGGTAAAGCCGAGCGCAGCCGTCAGTCGGACTTCACGACGACGAGCCTTCACGGCGTAGGCCAAAGCTATGGCCGCCGGGATGATCAAATAGGTACCGAGCTGGTTTGGGCCACCTAAGCTCGCAAACGACCGACCAAACGGAAAGTCTGGGTGCAAACCTTGATATGGAAGAATTGTGGACGGACCATAACCAAGCTGCGTGAAGAAAGCAGTTGGTGTCGCAAAAAACTGCCAGAGAGCAATTCCCGCTACAAAAGCGGCTGGAATAAGTATGACAAGACTCAACTGTCGAGCTGAAATCTGACGTGAGAATACCTGCACAGCCAAAAATAAGATCAAAGGCAAAACACTGGTTTTTAGACCGACCAGCAATGGTACGTCGCGCCAGGCACCACCGGCAATCGACGCAACCAGCCCACACACCAAAATCAGCAGGATAAGAATGAAATCTGGACGATGCCACCAACGGTTAGTTATGCCGTTCTTTCTAACATGCCGTACGCCGATTAGGGCACCCAAGATAATAATGGCACTCGTTAGTAACTCTTTCCAGAGCGCAACAATCTCTGGCTGACCAGTCAAGCGCCCCAGAGAGACAGCGATGAACGCGTGGAACGGCAGAATCGCGAACAACACCAAAATTAACACCGCACCAACTTTGCGGATCCCAGTTATTGTGGCGGTTTGCTGCATCGTGTCAGGTCTCCGTTCTACTCGCTAACGATTTGAAATAACACTACGGACATAGTCATCGAGGTTTTCAAGAGCAATACCAGTGCCACGCACCACGCACAGCATCGGATCATCTGCAACGTAAGCCGGGACACCGGTCACCTTCGTCATCAGCTTATCAATATTACGCAGCTTAGATCCACCACCGGTCATCACCATGCCGCGGTCAATAATATCGCTCGAAAGCTCAGGTGGTGTTTGCTCCAGGACCGCCTTGACTGCTCCAATGATGCCTTCGAGCTCATCACCCATGGCCTGGGTAACTTCATCCGAATCCAGCTTGATCGTCTTTGGTAAGCCAGCAATCATATCGCGACCGCGGATTTGCATAGTCAGTGGAACTTCAAGAGGGAGTGCCGAACCGATCTCTTTCTTAATATCTTCAGCAGTTTGATCACCGATAATCAAGCCATATTTACGACGGATGTAGTCAGCGATTGCCATATCAATCTTATTGCCGCCGATGCGGATGGAGTTCTGAGCGACAATACCGCCGAGCGAGAGGATTGCAACCTCAGTTGTCCCGCCGCCAATATCGACGATTAAATTTCCGGCGGGTGCAGCAATCGGCACGCCAGCTCCAATAGCAGCTGCGACCGGCTCGCGAATAATGTGGGCTTTGCGGGCACCAGCAGCGAGTGCCGCATCAATCACGGCCCGACGCTCTGTTGAAGTGACACCAGCTGGCACCGAGATCATGAGCTCAGGTCGACTCAAACGAATCGTACCAGATACTTTATCGATAAAGTGCTTGAGCATCGCCTGCGTAATCCGGTAGTCAGCGATCACGCCATCCTTAAGTGGGCGATTTGCCGTGATCACATCGGGAGTTCGTCCAAGCATTTCTTTGGCTTCATTACCAATAGCAACAATCCGGTTATCGTCCACCGACACGGCAACTACGCTCGGTTCGTTGGCAACAATCCCCTTCTTCGGCACGTACACCAACGTGTTGGCAGTACCCAGATCTATAGCAATTCGTCTCTTTATCATCTCAGATCATATTGTACCGCACTTACCCCGCTCACTCCAGGTAAACCACGAGGCTATTCTGGTTGCCAAACGGGGCGTTTTGTACCACACTAGTGAATACCACATATCATGAAGATCTCGAAAAAAACCCGTGACCTCATCTCCTACCTAATTGGTGGGACAGTTGTATTCATTGGAACCATCCTGCTCATCGCCATCGCAACTGGTTGGCAGTACGATATCCGCACTGGAGAGCTCCGTGAAACTGGACTCATTCTCATGGGCAGTGAGCCGACTGGTGCGACCATCCGCGTCAACGACCAAGATATTACACAAGTCACAAATTACCGCTACCAAAATGCCCCACTTGGAAATTATGCACTCAGCTACCAGAAAGCCGACTTTAGGCCTTGGAAGGCCCAAGTGGAAGCCACAGCTGGCGAGGTGACCTTTGCTGACTATGCCTGGCTCATCCCAAATGAGGTGCCAACTCGCCAACGCTACGCAGATTTTTCGCTCACAACAGCTACCCAATCGACCGACAGAAAGCGTTTTGTCTTCATCGAACAACGCCCTGCCACCGCACCTGGCGTACTACCTCCTCCCCGCCTGTTCACGAGCACCGATCTGTCTCGACCACCAGTACTCCTACTCGACCCGAGTACAACCCCAAGCCAGGCCACACTCGGCGTCGCAAACTACGACTCTCTGCAAATGTCCGAGGACGGCAGTCAGCTACTCATGCGCGCAACCCTCAAAGATGGATCAATCAGATGGCAGACACTTGCCACAAACCCGAGCTCTACACCAGCGCTCCGCGACATCACACAGGACTTCACCATTAGCCCGAGTTGGATTTCCTGGTGGAGTAATAGTAATACCGAGCTGAGTTACGTAGAGAAAGGCGTACTCCGCCGACTACAGCTCCGAGATCAGCGCATATCTGAGGCCCTCGCGAGTAGCGTAGTCCATGCTAGCTGGAATAAGGAATGGCTCGTCATAATTACCCAGCCCCAGCCGACAGGCGCTCCCGAGCTGCGTATTCGCCCAGCCGATGGCAACGACAATCAGCTCGTCAGTAAACTCGCCAGTCAAAATACATCCTATGCTACAAAATACTTTCGTGTCCTCAACCGTGATTACCTCGCTGTCTTAGGTAGCGAGAGTAAAGTGATCACGCTCTTTAGTAATGTGCTCCGTGACAGCAATCGCCAGACGAGCTCAATCGTAGCGCGCAACGTCACCGCTTTCACAGTAAGCCCCGACGGACGCTTCCTGGTTCATAATGCGAACGAAACGCTTGTCACGATCGATTTCGAGCGCTATCGCCGCTATCGGTTCAATACACCTCTCACGGGACTCACCAACTGGTCCTGGATGAACGACCAGCACTTGGCGATGATTACGGGTGGCAAACTTCAGTTGGTCGACTATGATGGTCAGAACAGCGAGATCTTGACCCAAGATATCAACCCGGCTACCCCAATTCTATTCTCAGAAAATAAGTCTTTGCTCGTCTTTACGCAACCAGTCACCACCCCAAATACTCCAGCAAAACTCCAGCAAATCTTCCTGAACCCAGAACGAATTCTTGAATAAAAAAACAACCTTCTTCTCATAAAAAGGTTGTTTATGGTGCCAGAGGTGGGAGTCGAACCCACACACGCGATAAAGCGTACACGATTTTGAGTCGTGCGTGTCTGCCAGTTCCACCACTCTGGCGTAAGTGGTCTAATCTGTTGTAAGGTACGCGGATGTATTATAATACGAAGCGTATGCATACGCCACACCCCAAAGACAACAAATCCGACGACACGCTTTCATTCAGCGATCTGACGACCGCCCAGCCAGCTGAGCCGGTTTTGGCGAACCCAGAGCCGAGTGAACCTACGGCACAACCAGCTCAAACTTCTCACCAGTCTGAGACGAGCACCGCTGGTATACCGGTTTTCCGCAATCCACATGGTGCCGGGCATCAAGCCCATCTTGCCGAACTCGGTGCACCTGTTGCCCAACCAAGCCCCCCACCACTCGTTGATCAGCCACTGCCTCAACTCCGCTTTAATCTGTCGCCCAAGTTCGACACATTTGAGGCGCATGGACTAGAGGCAGAAGAAACCGGTAAAAGCGCTACAACCCTACTCGGTAAGGTGGCACTCTTACTGCGATTACCAAAGGTATTCTCCAAGCGCAATCTACGCTATGCCATGGTTGGAGTAGTGAGCTTTCTCGTGTTTCTCTTGGTCTTCAATTTCCAGACTATTTTGACTCAAGTTACCTACCGCTTAAGTCCACCAAAACCAACGGCTCCTGTCGAAGCGGTCACCGATCCCAACCCAACTGAAGTAAACCTCGCTGAGGCGGTCGAAAGCGGTGACATGATCGTCATCCCCAAACTGAGTGTGACAGCCCCGATTATCTTTGAGCCCTCACTGGCGGAACAGGCCATCCAAAACTCACTCCGCAACGGCGTCGTCCACTATGCTGGCACTGCCCTACCAGGCGAACCAAGTAACTCTGTGATTGTCGGCCACTCATCAAATGACTGGTGGGAACCAGGTAATTACAAATTCATTTTTGCACACCTCGATAAACTTGAAGCCGGTGACCAAATCCAAGTGAACTACCAGAAGCGCAAATACGTATATCAGGTCAGCTCAAAACGCGTCGTCGAACCAACTGAAGTATCAGTACTACAGCCAACCACCGATCCAATCCTCACGCTCATCACCTGTACTCCTCCTGGGACCAGCTGGAAACGGCTCATCATCACCGCAAACCAAGTGCAACCAGCACCGAGCAAGCCAGAAGCCACGCCGCAAGTTGCCACTAATCAAGCTACAAACGACTCAGCTCTGCCGGGAAATGCCCCTTCGTGGTTTGATCAGATAAAGCGCTGGTTTGGAATGGGTAGCGAAACCAGTAGTAGTCCTGGTAGCCAACCCTCCGAGAGCCCAAGCTCAAATCGCAACTATTTACCGGCTGCCGTCTAGCTGAGTTTTCGGCGAATTATCTTCGGCCATAGCTGGCCATCTGCTGCTTCCTCTGTGGTTAATCCTGCGATGCAAGCCAGCAACACCCGTACTCGATCGAGAGCGGCTACGCGAGTAGTGCGAGCAAAAAGCGTCACTGGTAGCAGCGCCAGAATAAGGATCCGAATCTGTTCTCGCGTAAGATTGTGCTGCGCAAACAGTAATGTATCGGCTTCACGCACATACATATATACCGCATCATCAGCATAGGCAAACACATACGGTGCGTAACTCGACACGGTGGCTAGTTGTTCCGCAACACCATACATTCCGCGAGCCGCGAGACGCCGCTGATCAACTTTTGAGAGCCGCTGGACCCGCAAAAGATTCTCAACACTCGCCACCAAGCTTATCTGTGGATGGTGATGCAAGGCGGGATCGACTCGCCACAGGTCAAGGGCTTCATCAGTGCAGATTATTGGCTGACTGACTTCCGGTAACAAGCGTGCGAGCAGTGTTTGGTCACCGCTGGTCAGCTGCATATCAGGACCAATCACGACGAGTCCCGCCGCATGCGTCAGTCCCCAAGCCTCACTAGCGCTCACCTGACGATCACGGGTCGGAAGCGCGGCCGTATGTATGGATGGTGGTAAAAAGCCCTGAATACTCGGTGGCACCACAGCACTCATCGTAACGCGCCATGCCTGCCAGGCCTCATAGAGTCGTGACAACGCGACAAAACCGCGAGCCCCACCTCCCCAGATCACTACACTGGTTTGATTGGCGGGTCCTAGAGCAAGCTCAAAAAGTGGTCGTGAATCGACGAGTTCGGCGCCTTGGCGCTGTGTCTGCATCCCTCCTCCAATCTTTTTTTTTAAGCACGCTCGAGAGCATCAACTGCACGAAGATACGCGCGCAGTGTGTCGCCGTCACACACCGAAGCGAACTGTAGGCGCGACGAGGTAGTCATCAAACTAATATGGCTCTGAAAGTACGCATCAACATACATCTCGGCTTCGCTGGCATCAGTAAGATTGAGTTCCCGACGGACACTGTTTAGGACATCAGTAAATGGCTGCTCATTACCAGTCGGTACCGGACGACGAACACCAAACCGCGCACCGAGCCGTCGACGAGTCATACCTGGCATGAGCTGCTGGACGAGCTCTCGGCTCTCAGATGGGAAAAGCTGTAAAATAGCTCGGTCGAGCACTTTCATAGCATGAGCGGCAGTCCGTTCACTCGTAACGTTTGCGTGCTGTTTTAGTAGAATTGTGGCGTAATCGTGATGCATAATCACTGACTATACCATAAACGATTAAATTTGTCTAGTACTTATTCGGTCGAATCTGACGTGTCTGTGTCAGGTAGCTGCACTTTCTGCACCGACTGCTCAGCGCGCGTCAGCTGCTCCTGCAAACTCTTGACGAGTTCATTCCCGCGCTCAAACGCTCCGAGAGCTTCATCGAGATCAATATCTTCACTCTCCAGCTGCGAGGTAATCGCCTCGAGCTCCTTAAGAGCATCACGAAAACTCGAGGTTGGTTTGGATTCGTTGCTCATCCGTCATCTCCTTCACAAATAATTCTGTCGAACCTTGCTGTAATTGTACCAGAACTGGACTACTAGGACTTAGTTGCTCAGGATTTCTCATCACCACACCCTGCTGCCGAACGATCGCATAGCCTCGAGCTAAGACACGGGTTGGGTCCATACCATTGAGGACTGTACGAGCCAGTACAACCCGATGCGACCACGCCCGCATCTTATCGGTAAATGCTTGCTGCAAAAAGCGCTGACTGCGCTCCAAGCGATGCGAGATCGAGAGGAAGAACCGAGTTTGACCCTTTTCGTAGCGCAGCATCACTTGCCGACAGCGCTGAAGCAGCGCCAAGAGTGCAGCGTGCATGCGAGACTGAGCACGAGTCAGCTCAGCACGGACCTCTTTCTGATCTGGGAAGACTCGCCGAGCGGCATCTGTGGGCGTCGAGGCGCGCACATCGGCTGCAAGCTCTGCCAAACTCACATCGTCTTCGTGACCAATACCGACAACAACCGGAATATGACTGGCATAGACCGCCCTCACCACATCTTCATGGTGAAACGCCTGCAAGTCTTCAGCACTACCACCGCCACGAACCACAACAATCACCTCAATGTCTTTATGCTGAGCGTTAATGCCACGTATCGCCTTCACAATATCAATTGGCGCCTGGAGACCCTGGACATGTGTATGAACGTGCTCGATCGTTGCGAGTGGCCAACGATCTCGAGCAATGGTGAGAAAATCATTATACGCCGCCGCATCAGTCGATGTGATGAGCGCGACTTTCATCGGGTAGGCAGGGAGGGCACGCTTGCGACCAATCTCAAACAAGCCCTCAGCTTCAAAACGAGCCTTCATGAGCTCAAATGCTTTCTGAACTTCTCCCGCACCCGCCAGCTCAACATCCTTGACGGTTAGAGAAAACTTACCCCACTTCGTGAGGTTTGGCGTGGCCGAGATACGAACCAGCATCCCATCTTCAAGTACGGTTTTCAGCTGATACTTCGTCATAAAACAGCTCAAAGTCGTCTCCGAGTCTTTAATATCAAAGAAAATCCACTTGCCCTGATTCACGCGAAAACTCGCAACTTCCCCCTCTACCACTACCAGCGGATAGGCATAGCTGAGCGTCTGAGTAACAAACTCTCGAAGCTCCGTAACCGATAATACCTCGTCTAACACTAGTGATGCCCCTGCGGCTCATCGACAGCCTGCCGCTTATAAAAAATCAAACCAACTGGAATAAACAACCACAGAGCTATCAAGCGATAAATCGTGGTAACCGAGAAGGCGACCTGAAAAGGAATACCTAGGGCGACAGCTGTAGCGATCATAGTAGCTTCGTAGAGACCAACTCCAGAGGTAAAAACCGAAGCCACCGATAGAATCAGGGCAAACACGTACATCACACCAGCTATTCCCGGATTGATAACCTGGTCAAGCGCTAAGAATACAAGGGTGATGCTTGCCATTTCGCAGACAATACACAGCCATGCGAAGCCAATCATCCGTAAAAAGTGCCGCGGACTAGCGAGTAAGAGGTCAACCAGTCGTCGATAGCTATCAACAAACCGTCGTGTCTGCACGGCCCCAAGTGTTCCGCGCTTAAAGAGCTTCAATATCCAGTTCATTGGGCGCGTCAGCACAAATAGTGCTCGTTCAAACAATCGAGGATTGATCGTGATCGCAATGATGGCTAAAGCGATAAACAAGAGAAAGCTCGTTACGATCAGTATGAGGCGAAAACTCACAAGCGCTATTTCTTGTGAGAAAAAGAGCAGGAGAAAACTGAGTCCCAGCGTCATTACCACACTCAAGAAAGTCGCGATATACCAGAAAAATTGTGCGAGATAAGATTCGCGCTGAGTAATTTTCTTTTGGAATATCTGAGCAAAAAAGGCCGCCCCCGAAATACCACCGGTCGGAATTACGGTGTTCACAAAATTCATCGCCACAACACCCTCAAATAACTTCCAGAACGGCAGCCGCTTTTGGTAGACTCCACTGTAGAAACGGTCATAATATTTCGTACTCGACCAGTAATACACAAAACGAACCGGCAATATTGCCAGCAGCCACCACGGATTCATCTGGCGAATCAGATCTATGAACTGCGGCAGCTGACCCGCATATCGCAGCGCCAATAGTCCGAGCAGTACGAGTATCAAAAAGAATGCGAAATGTCGCAATTTCATACTCTCTATACTACCACGGAGTGTCCTCTTACTAGAGCAGGCCTGTTGAGAGGGCTCACTCTCAGGTATGATACCTCTATGCAATCACTCCCCACATGGTTTGTCATCACCGGCCGCGAACGCGAGCTGGCAGCCGCTGAGCTCACGAGTCTCACTGCAGCTGACAATGTCGACTTTGGTCGCGATTTTGCCGTTGGCACAGGCACGCCACCTGACTTCGACCGCCTTGGTAGCGCAATCCGTGCAGGCTCCATCTTGGGCACAGTCCAAAGCGCAGAGCCACAAAGTCTCGCTACCGAAATCGCACAGCTTTTGTCACTCACAGGTGCCACCAGCAAAGTTACGCTCGGCTTGTCGACAAACTGCCTCCCGCCGCACGCTCTCAAGAAACTTGGCTTGAGCCTCAAAAAAGCCCTTTCAAAAACCCAAGGAGTGTCGCTACGCATGGTATTCCCAGCAACGGGCACAATCTTAAATGCCGGTCATATTCAGGGCGGAAAGCTCCTTCAGGCGCCAAACGCTGAGCTCGCAATCTTTCGCATTGGGACAGTGACATACCTCGGTCGAAGTAATTGGCAGCAAGACATAGCTTCGTACACGATGCGCGATCGAGAACGACCAGCTCGTGATGCTCGCGTTGGGATGCTACCACCAAAGCTCGCCCAAATGATGCTCAACCTTGCAGGCGTGCAGAAGGGCGATAACGTCCACGATCTTTTCTGCGGAACCGGTGTCATTCTGACTGAGGCACTGCGAATTCAGGCGATTCCGACCGGCAGTGACGCGAGTGCCGATATGGTCGCTGCCTCACGCACAAATCTGGAGTGGATGGCGAACAAACTTCAACTCACCGACTATCAGCCACACATCTGGAAAGCCGATGCTCAATCGGTCCAGTTGCCAGATGGAGTGAGCCATATCGTTTCCGAAGGCTACTTGGGTAACCCACACCTGCAAGAGATGTCGGTCACCCGCCTCGAAGCCGAAGCTAGGACTCTTCTACCCCTGTACAGAGACGTACTGAGGCACCTCAAACACTACCCGCATCCGCTCACTATCGTGCTAGCAATACCCGCCTGGCATCATCCGGCCCGCCAAACACCAATTGAGCTGCCGATTATTGACGTCGCAACAGATATGGGGTATACTGTGAAACAGTTTGCGACCGAAAACGAGAGTGCCCTGCACTATCACCGCCCACATCAGACGGTAGGACGCATGATCATCAAGCTCAATAAAGATTAAGATTACAGGAAGTACAGCATGTCAAAGACGAAAGCAGGTGGTTCAACAAAGAACGGGCGCGACTCACGCGGCCAACGCCTTGGCGTAAAACTTTTCGGGGGCCAAGTTGCTTCAACTGGTGATATTATTATTCGCCAACGTGGGAACACCTATGAAGCCGGAGAGAATACGTTTCTTGCAAAAGACTATACAATCCATGCTGCCGTACCAGGTAACGTGACCTACCGACAGACCCGCAAGACAATGTTCTCAGGAGCAAAGCGCCGCAAGACTGTCGTTTCAGTCACTCCATACGAAGCCTAAATCACTCACCTTCGTACTAAAAAACACCCGCTCGCTGGGTGCTTTTTAGTAGATCGCTACTTGGCAGGGGCTGCTGGTGGTGGTGCGGGTTTTTCCATTCCCAGATGTTTTTTGACGATGTGCACAACGTCAGCCATCGCTACCTGGCTCTTCACTAAGTAGTCATCAACCCCAAGTGCCTTGGCCTTCGCGATATCCTTATCGCTCGACAATGCTGACATCATAATAATCTTCGCGTGCTTCGTCTCGGGTGTATTGCGCAAAATATCCAGTACATCAAACCCCGAAACTCGCGGCATCATGACATCAAGCAGAATAAGATCTGGCTGAGTCTCAATGACGCGGGCGAGGGCATTTTCGCCGTTCTCAGCCCAAGCGGTGGCAAACCCCTCGGCCTCAAAACGAGCCCGATACACGCTGGCTAGCTCAGAGTCATCTTCAACGAGTAAAATTGTTGGTTTGTGTGCCATATTATTTTCTTCCTTGTTCGTAGATAGTGCTTACGCCTATTGTAGCTTGATTCGAGGCTGGTTGCAAAATCTGCAAAGCCGCAGCAATAAATCCGTCAAACAGTGGATGCGGACGCATCGGTCGAGACAGGAACTCTGGATGATATTGTGAGGCAATGAAAAAAGGATGGTCTGGCCGCTCGACAACCTCGACTAATGTGCCACTCGGTGACTTGCCAGAAATGTGCAGACCCACTCCTTCCAAAGCCTCTCGATACTCATTATTCACCTCGTAACGATGACGATGGCGCTCCGTGATGTGCTCCTCACCATAGAGGCGAGCTGCCAGAGTACCGGCGACTAGATCGGTCGGATAGTCACCAAGCCGCATCGTACCGCCGAGACGTACGCCACGTTGATCCGGCATAATATCAACGACAGGGTGCTTGGACGACACATCAAACTCCGTGGAATTCGCATCAGTAAGCCCCAGCTGATTGCGAGCTGTTTCTATCACCGCAACTTGCAAGCCCAAGCATATCCCCAAGTAGGGCACATTATTCTCACGCGCATACTGAGCAGCTAGAATCTTCCCGGGCACACCGCGCTCCCCGAAGCCGCCTGGTACCAGTATTGCGTCAACACTCTCGAGCGGCTTGAGCGATTTGGGTAGTTTCTCGGCATCAATCCAGACAATCTTCACATTGCTCGCATGATGCCAGGCGGCGCTCTTGAGGCTTTCAACAATCGACATGTAGGTATCCTCGTGATCCAGATACTTCGCAACAATCCCGACAGTCACCGCTGGCTTCTCAGAAAGAATCACATCCACCAAATCAGACCATGCCGAAAGGTCAACCGGCTGAGTAGGTGAGAGACTCAGCTTTCGCACGATATAGTCACCAATCCCCGCCTCTTCCATGCGGAGTGGCACCTGATAGACGGTTTTGGCTGTCGGAAGGGCCACAATCGCTTCTTTATCTACGTCGCAGTACATCGATAGCTTCTCATAGACGGATGCACTCACTTGATGATCGGTACGGACAGCCAGAATATCTGGCTGTATGCCGACTTCTCGCAGATCACGCACTGAGTTCTGGGCTGGCTTTGATTTTACCTCTTTGCTAGCGGCCAGATAAGGCAAGAAGACCACGTGCGTGTAGAGTACGTTCTCATGTCCAACTCGTCGGCGAAACTGTCGAATGGCTTCGATAACCGCAAGAGACTCGTAGTCACCGATTGTGCCACCAACCTCACAAATCAGCACATCGTAACCATTCGCAGCTTCGATAATACGCCGCTGATACTCATTGGTGATGTGTGGAATCACCTGCACTGTCTTGCCAAGATATTGCCCATCGCGCTCATCAGCAAAGACCTTTGAATACACCTGGCCCGACATTACTGAGCTGGCTCGTGTCAGTTCCTGATCAAGAAAACGCTCATAATGACCTAGATCGAGATCAGTCTCCCCACCGTCACCAGTCACGAAAACCTCACCATGTTCTGCTGGGTTAAGCGTGCCCGCATCAAAATTAAAATACGGATCCATCTTTTGGATGTTCACGGTGAGGCCCCGTGCCTTCAAGATCGCCCCAATAGAAGCGGCGGTGATCCCTTTTCCTGAGCCAGAGACTACACCGCCGGTAACAAAAATAAACTTTTGAGCACGCGTACGTTTACTTACCACATCACCCTCCCTTTGTATTCTAGTCTACGAGTTCAGGGGGTAGTAGCGCAAGCGTTATTGGCGAACAATCTCAAGTGCTTTATCAAGCTGAGGATCACGGCCGGCGTTCGCATCTTCGTTTGTGAGTTCAACGGCGACATCAGGCTTAATGCCTTCTTTTGAAATATTTACGCCATTCGGTGTGTACCAACCAGCAACAGTTACCTTGAGCTGGGCACCGCTACCAAGGTTCTTGACTTCCTGAACGCTACCTTTGCCATAGGTCTTTTCCCCAACCAGAGTCGCCCGATTATTGTCTTTTACCGCACCCGCCACAATCTCCGATGCGGAGGCCGAACCACCATTGATCAGAATCACTACCTTTGCATTTGTGAGTTTTCCACCTGGGGTGGCCATCAGCTTCTTGGAATCAATGTGTTTACCCCGCTCCTCTACAATCGTTCCGCGACTCACAAACTCAGAACTCACTGTCACAGCACTATCAAGATAGCCGCCTGGGTTATCCCGCAGATCGAGAACAATCTTCGTAATGCCCTTACTGGCAAAATCAGCTGCTGCAGCCTGAATCGCCGCATCAGTATCATCACCAAACCGGCGTAAGCGAATATAGCCGACATCGCCATTTTTAATTTCAGTCTTCACGCTTGATACCTGAATACGTTCGCGAATGATCTTAACCTCACGCGGTGCTGCTGACTGACTCACGACAATGAGCTTCACTTCCGTGCCGGCCTGGCCACGAATCTGCTTCACAGCCTCATCTAGAGTTAGCTCAGAGGCGTCTTTATCGTCAATGCGAGCAATCACATCACCTGACTTCAGGCCAGCCTTCGCAGCCGGCGTATCGTCAATAGGAGCAATCACCGTCAGGAGATTATTCTTGATGCCAACTTCAATACCAATACCGGAGAGCTCACCGCGCAAGTCATCAGATAACTCCTTGGCTTCCTCAGCTGAGAGAAAGGTCGTATATGGATCTCCAAGGCTCGAAACATAGCCTTTGAGTGCACCTTCCTCTTGTTTCTGGGGATCAAGATCACCGTTGAAGCTCGACTGTAAGATCGATCGAATCTCTCGGAACTGCTCGGCGCTGGTGAGCGATGCTTGGGTAACGAGCCCGGTGCGAGCCAGGAAGCGATTGCCATAGATGCCAAAGATTGCTCCAGCCATAAATACCAAGATAGCCAGACCTATCAGGTGGCTTTTGGAGTAACGCTGTCCGCGAGATGCGGCTGGGGCGGCTGGGGCTGAAGTTTCTTTCGTCTGCATAGATACCAAGCCATTGTACCGCGAGCGCGTACATTGTGGCAAAAAGCCCTCAGCTTGCTTTCAGGCTAGTGAATAAATACCAGAGCACTCACTGGCCACAGTGACTGCGAGAATCGACCGTCCCAAGCCGCATTAAACTCAGAAACCAAGACTTGATTCCCATTTGAGACGATACCTTCGACAACCATCACGTGCCCATACTCACCCACTGGATAGATAGCCAGTGCACCAACTTCTGGCTGACTATCAACCCGCATACCAAATTTTCGGCCCCAATCAGGCCACTGCTTGGCATTTGCTGGACCCAGAAAGCCCCAGCGTGCTGGTAGCGGCCGGCCAATATTATCACGTCGCCAAGCCGCATAGCTTGTACATTGTCGGAAATAGAAACCCCACGGATCTACGCCGTAGCTCGGAAACGGCTCGACTCCCGACCACGGATAGCTGGTACTTGTCGAATACTCACGACCTGCGCTCTGCGCCGCGATTGCCGCTGATTGCTGTGCGCGCAAGCTCAACAGACGTGCCCGGTCCTGCTCGACGAGCTGGCGATACGTACCCTCCTGCCCCCTTGTCTCTGCGAGCAGCTCCGCTACATCTCGCTCCTTCACGCGAATCGACTCTTCCTCAAGCCGCTCTTGCTCAGCCTTGATCGAGAGCTGACGTTCAAGCTCATTGAGCTGATTCTGCGTATCCTCAACCGCCTGCATGTTTTCTTCTATTTTTTTACGAAGCGAATTGTAGTATTCTTCTCGACCAACAAAGTCGGAGAGCGTATCACTCGAAGCTAGTACTTCAAGCGGAGTTACACTGCCCTTCTTATAAGCCGCAGCAATATTCTCTTTGAGCTGAGCGATCACCGTATCAAGACGGGCTTCGGCCGCCTCTTGATCCTGCTCCACTTGCCGAGCTTGGAGTTTTGTTAGCTGAAGATTTGCACGGGCCGCATTGAGATCGGCCTGGACAGAGGTAAGCTTGTTCTGGAGCGTGTCGCCCTCAGCCTGCTTCTGATTAACGATCGCTTGGTTCTCGCTGATTTGTTTACTCACGGCATCAATCAATGGCTGTAAGTCATCAGCCTGGACCATACCAGGGGCAAAGCCAAGGCTCAACACGAGGGCAAGAACGGCAACTCGCAATACACGGCTGTGGCGATGCTGTCGAGATGAGAGAGGGTTTTGTTTTTTACGCATTGTTCGTGTGGTTGTAGCCGCCGAGTTTTGTAGGTACTCGGCTCATCTGGTTATTTAATAAACCTCACTCCTAGATAGCTAGTCGAGATCGTGCGCACCGAATACTGGCCTGGAGCACCATAGTTGTACTCGCTGATAGTCATCATGCCACCATTCACGGATTCGACGATCGCCACATGTCCATATGGATAGCCAGGGGCGTATGGCCACGCTGCGATATCTCCAGGAGCCGGCGAAGAGCTGTTAGTACGACGATACCAGTCGCCCGCATTTCCCCAATACATCGGGACCATACGGCCAAGCGCCGAACGTTTCCAGGCAGCATAACTGACGCATTCACGATTGTAATAGCCCCAAGGGTCTACCACGCTGTCTTGGGCACGGTTGCACAAGAACCCTGGATAACCGCCACCACACGCACCACCACCACTGTAGCTACCACCTTGTGACTGGTTTCGCGCAATTTCTGCGGCTCGAGCCGCGAAAACTGCCGAAAGTTGTGACTGATTTTGCTTCACAAGATTCTGATAAGCAGCCTCTTCACCACGAGTTTGGTTCAGTAAAGCCTGCTGCTCACTGCGTTTAGCGGCAATCGAAACAACCTGACTCTTTTCTTGATCAGCCTTTTGGGCCAAAGCTGTCTTACGTGCCTCAAGTTCACCCTTGAGCTTATTCACGGCCGCAATATTTGACTCGATCTTGGTCTTCAGGTCATCCATGTACTGCTGCTTGCCTACAAAATCTGATAGGTTCTCACTTGAGGCCAGTACTTCCATGGGAGTAACATCACGATCCTTATACATCGCCTTGATGTTTTCGCGCAGGTTATTGGTCTGCTTCTCGAGCTCGGCTGTCGTCGCAGCAATTTCCTGCTCAGTCTGGGAGATCTCGGTACGAGTCAGGTTAAGTGCGCTCTGAGCGGCAGCAATCTCCGCATTGAGTGCTGCCACCTTGTTTGCAAGCGTATCGGCTTCGGCTCGTTTCTGGTTAGCAGCCGATGTGTTTTCATTAATCTTTCCTTGTAGCGCGCGAATTTGGGCGTCAAAGTCGACCGCATGAGCAACTGGTGCAGCAATGCCAAACAAACCAACCAGAAGTGCCACGACCGTCAGTCGTGCTAGCGGTTTATGTTGGTTTTTGCGATGTAGACCTTTCGGTCGCGATTTGGTTTGCAAGCTATTCACCCTCCTGATAGTAGCTTAAGTCTCTTTGAAAAACACCCCCTGCGTTTTGTAAAGGAATAGGATAAGAGGCTTTGATTTCTAATATACCATATTCGGAGCTAGAGCTTCAAATGACGAGAGATCGCTAGGAAGCTAGAAATTGTGCCAATCATGATACCGAGACCATACATCGCGAAGGTCACCAAGAAGATTCGGTCGGTCACAAAAGTCAGCACTTCACTAGCGTTGAAGTAACTCACAAAAAGTGGTCGAGCGAGACTGATGAGTGGAAGCGTAATCGCCATTGCAATCGTTGCGCCAATCACGCCATACATCGCGCCTTCGATGAGGAATGGCCCCCGAATATACCAGTTCGTGGCACCAACGAGCTTCATGATCTCGATCTCTTCCCGACGCGTAAAGATCGCCATGCGAATCGTATTAAAGATAATCATCAAACTAATCAGCAAAAATGCCACAGAAATAATCGTACCAACTTGAGAAACCCCACGAGATATCGAGACGATACGATCTACCACTTTACGGCGCACATCACTATCATCATTACTGGTGCTCGAGATAATTGCGGCCGACTCATCAGCCTTGATTTGGCTGTTGAGTGAATCGAGATTATCTAGACTTTTGGTGCGCACCTCAAGTGAAGCCGGCAGAGGGTTGCCAATCTCAGTGGCCGTCTTAGCGAGCTTCTCGCCATCTTTCGAGCTAGTTCGTAGGCGCTCTAAGGCCTCAGTTTTAGAAACGTACTTCACTTCTTGCACATTTTCATAGGTCTGAATGCTTGCTTGGAGCTGCTTCACCTGGTCTGGCGTAGCCTCGTCCTTCAAGAAGACTGTCAAATCAATCTTCTCACGAATGGCAGCTAGCTGATTCTGTAAGAATAATGCCGAAAATGAGAAAAACGCGACAATGACAAGCGTCACCACCATAATTGCGGTAGCGGCAATCGAGAGCCACGCATTTCGTGACAGGTTTCGAAAACCAGTTTTGAGCATCCGCCACAGTGTAATCATCGTTTACCCTCCATAAGTCATCACTCGCTGGCTACAGTACGTAGCGTCCTACCTTCTCGTCCTTCAAAACGCGCCCATTCTGCAGAGTAATCACACGACGCTTAAGAGCATTCACAATCTCTTTATTGTGGGTTGTCAGCAAGACCGTCGTGCCGAATTTATTAATCTTCAGGAGCAGTTCAATAATATCCCAAGAGTTTTTCGGATCGAGGTTCCCGGTTGGCTCGTCGGCAATCAAGATCTTTGGGTTGCGTACCAACGCCCGAGCAATCGCAACTCGCTGCTTTTCTCCGCCAGATATTTCTCGAGGATAATTACTGGCTTTTTCAGCTAGTCCAACCAACTGCAGTATCTTAGGGACTGCTCGCTTAATCTCCGAAGTACGGACGCCACTGGCTTCCAGGGCAAATGCCACATTTTCATACACAGTCAGGTTTGGCAGAAGCTTGAAGTCCTGGAACACAACGCCAATCCGGCGACGTAAGTGCGGAATGCTTGTCTTACCGATCGTATCGTAGTCAATCGATCCAACAATAATCTTCCCGCTTGTGGGGACCTCTTCTTTAATAAGCAAACGAATCAGCGTGGACTTACCCGCGCCGGAGGCACCAACGATTGTCACAAACTCTTTCGGCTGCACATGCAAACTAACGCCTGAAAGAGCGACTGTCTTGTTGGGATACATAACTGAAACTCGGTCAAGTAAAATCACGAATACCCCTATTTTAGCATAATCACTTCGTCCTATGTGACATCCAAGTCCACGAATTACTGCTACAATAATGCCATGACAAAACTTGCTATTACCGGTCCGACTCGCCTGCAGGGAGAATGGCAGACAGCCGGCTCAAAAAACGCGGTCCTACCGATGATGGTCGCCGCCCTACTCACCGATGAAATCGTCACCCTCGAGAATGTGCCCGAAATCTCAGACGTAGAGGTGATGGCCGATATCTTGCGATCACTCGGTGCAACCGTTAAACACCAAGACCATCGACTTATTATTGAAGCTGCGAACCTCACATCGGCAAATATCCCCGATGAGCTGACTGCGAAGATGCGCGCCTCGGTACTCGTGCTTGGAGCAGCAGTTGCCCGACTCGGCAAGATACAAGCCGCGCAACCCGGTGGTGATTTTATTGGTGCTCGACCAATCGCTTCACACCTGAAAGCCTTCCAAGCACTTGGTCTGCAAGTTGATCGCAACCAAGGCTATATTCAAGTCAGCGGCCAGCCAGTCGGCGATCGCGTCGTGCTCGGTGAGCTCACGGTGACCGGCGCTGAGAATGCCATGATGGCCGCGGTGCTTGCTCGGGGTACGACCGAGCTCCGCATGGTTGCCCTCGAACCACATGTAGTCGAGCTCGCGGAAATGCTCGTCGACATGGGTGCCCGCATTGATGGGATCGGCTCACATAATCTGACAATCCACGGTGTGGATCGCCTACACGGTACGACTCGGAAAATTCCACCAGATCAGCTCGAGAGCGGCACAATCGCCATCGCAGCCGCTGCTTCCCGAGGCAATGTCACTATCCATGATTTTCGCTGTGACGAGCACGATGCCCTGCTGACAATTTTTGATCACATCGGCGTCGCCTACACAACGCCAAACGACACAACCCTGCACATCGCCCCAGGTGGTGACTACCAAGCCGTCAATGTTCGCACGCAGCCATACCCAAATTTTCCAAGCGACCTCCAGGCTCCGCTGGCCGTACTGCTCACCCAGTGTGCTGGCACGTCTGAGATTTTCGAAACCCTCTACGAAGGGCGACTCCAGTACTTGTTCGAGCTACAGCGCATGGGCGCATCCGTCGCCATTCGTGACACCCACACCGGTATGATCACCGGACCCACCGCCCTGGTTGGTGCCGACCTGATTAGCTTCGACATCCGAGCGGGCGCTACCATCCTGCTCGCCGCCCTCATTGCCCAAGGCACGACTGTCATCGATCGCATTGAACACATTGACCGTGGCTACGAGCATATTGAAGAGCGTCTCAAAACGCTTGGCGCCCAGCTAGAGCGCATCGACGAAAAATCATAAAGAAAACCCTCCCAAAAGATTCTGGGAGGGGTAGACTTCACAGTCCTTCGCGACGCTTGAGGTCGCAATAGATTCCATCAAGAGCTTCGTGCTCGTCGACGGTGCCGACGAGTTCAATTCGGCCATCCTGCATCGAAACGATACGATCGGCCGGCTCAATAGTTGACAGGCGGTGCGCGATAATCAGCACCGACATGGCGTGATTCTCGGCCAATTTGCGAAGCGTGATCTTGACGAAGTCCTGACTCTCGGCATCGAGTGCCGAGGTCGGTTCATCGAGTACCAGCAAGGCTGGTTGCTTCACGAAAGCGCGAGCTAGCGCCAAGCGCTGTCGCTGACCACCCGAGAGCTTAATGCCACGCTCGCCGACCATCGTGTCATAACCTTCCGGCAATGACTCAATGAATTCGGCAATCGCTGCCATCTCGGCGGCATACTCGACGGCTTCATCAGAAGCCTCGATGCAACCCAGGCGAATGTTATCCCCAATCGAACGATCGAAGAGCACGTTATCCTGAGCTACATAGCCAATCAGCTCACGACGCAAATACTGCGGACAGATGTCGCGCAAATCCACGCCGTCAAATGTGATTGACCCAGATGTGGGGTCGTACAAACGCATCGCAAGACGCGCTAGAGTTGACTTACCACTGCCGGACCGGCCGATCAATGCTACCATCTCTCCGGACTTGATCGTAAAATCAATATCCGAGAGAGCTGGCACATCAGATTCGCCGTAGCAATAGCCAACCTGCTTGAAGTCGATCTCGCCACGAGGCTTGTCGATCAGCACTGGATTTTCCGGAGTTTCGACGGTAGGCTCCGTCTCGAAAAGCTTCGTGAGCTCATCGAGGGCTGGAAGGCCTTCGCGCAAAACGCGCTGAAGTTCCTGAAAACGGTTGAGATTACTCCACATCCGCTCCAAGATCCCCGACAGCAAGATGAGCGTACCGACTGAGACACCACCCTTCCAAGCCAAAAAGGCAACTGGATAGTAAGTGGCGCGCAGCAATGCCAGGCAAATCATCTGGTAGCCGAGGTGGTGGCGCCACTTGGGCACCGCCACCCGTTCCGAAGCGACTAGCTCGTCCATGCTCTCAGCATGTTGACCAGCAAACTCTCGCGACAGTCCTTGCTCATCAATGGTGATGGCATGGTGCGATAGCTCGGCTTCAGACATCTCCAGATGCTTCATCTGGGCACGATACTTGACGAAATGTGGCCGGCTCAGGCTCTGAGACCACAGCATCGTAACTCCGTAGAGAACGATTGAGCTCAGCGCCAACAAACCAGCTCGCCAATCTGCCGTAAAGCTGAAGACGAGAATCGCCGCGATCCGAAAACACAATGGTACTACATTGAAACAAATTTGATCAGTCAGCACGTCAACTTTTTTATGGTTGCGTGCCACCATCGAATCTTTTTCACCCGAGGAGTTCTCGGTGTGATACGTAGTACCAAGCGCCAGCAGATGCTGCGACCCTAGTACGTTGATGAGGGCATAATTGCCCCACAACGCTCGAAAGCGATACCGGTCAGCCAAGCGGTCGAAGATCTCTTCGAC
>CAYSMD010000001.1:25468-32044 GCA_964432055.1 uncultured Candidatus Saccharibacteria bacterium | reverse complement strand
CCTATCGAATAGTTTGTGAAGTTTCGGAGTGAAGTCCAAGCGCTAATCGCCTGATACCTCCTCCGTGGCGGTGCGTATGCATCTGCACCGCCGCAGAACAGTCCACTTTAGATCTATATGCGCGTATAGTCTGGGATCCGAAATTCAAAAATAGTTATATGTGCGCAAAGAATATGCGAAAAACATCGAGGAGTGCTAAAAGAGTCTGCCGCGAGTAGTTTCCGAACTAAGTTGTGAGTGAGTTGAACTTTAAGCGAGTACGGCTGCCGAAGCAGGAGAAACCACAAGCTGGGACGTAGCCTTCGTAAAGAAAAGCTGAGCGCCAGTGAGCAGACCTTTGCGGGCCTGTATGATCTGAATAATTTCTGTGGTTTCCATAATGCGTGATATTATGACACGCTTATGCTTATATTGTCAATACTTTGGTTGAAACTTTTTTAGCTTTCCCCAAGAGATTTTGTCAAATACGCATCAATAAAAGGCTCGATTTCGCCAGAGAGTACAGCATCCGTATCGCTGGTTTCATGCTCAGTGCGATGATCCTTCACTTTTTTGTATGGATGAAGGACATAGCTGCGTATTTGCGCACCCCAATCAGCCGATTTCACCTTGCCGCGCAGCTCTGCCACCGACTCGAGGTGCTGCTCGCGCGCCAGCTCGGCAAGCTTCGCCGCTAGGATACTGCGCGCCTTATCTTTATTCTTGAGCTGTGAACGCTCATTTTGAATCGACACCACAATTCCAGTTGGGAGGTGTGTGATGCGGACTGCTGAGTCTGTGGTATTCACACTCTGCCCACCGTGTCCGCCGGCTCGATACACGTCGATGCGCAGATCTTTTTCATCGAGCTCGATGTCTTCCATCGGGATCTCTGGGACCACATCGACCAGCGCAAAGCTTGTCTGGCGCAAGCTATCACTATTAAACGGCGAGAGTCGAACCAGACGATGGACACCCTTCTCACTTCTCAATTTACCAAAGGCAAACGGTCCAGATATCTCGAGCGTGGCTGACTTAATCCCCGCCTCTTCACCGCGAGATATGTCCACTAGCTCGGCTTTCAAGCCAAGTTTCTCAGCGGCTCGCGAGTACATAGTAAGCAGCATCTCCGCCCAATCCTGTGCATCCGTGCCACCAACGCCAGCGGAAATCTGCATAATCGCCGGCAGCTTGTCGTGTTCGCCACTGAGCTTTACGGCAATCATCGCCTTCTGCACGGAATGTTCAAGTTTCATTGTTGCCTCCGCAAACATCTCGGCTTGCGTCTCGTCGGACATTTCGGCTAACTCGAGGGTTGTCACCAATGAATCTTCGAGCGTCTTCCAGTTTTCGATGTTTGTCCTGAGCTGCGCTGCCTGCTGACTGACATGCTGAGCTACCTCAGGATCACTCCAGAAGTCCGGCTCCATCATCCGCGCCTCAAGCACACCAAGTTGAGTCGCCTCAACGTCGAGCTTGAGTTGAGTCTTGGCGGCCTGTACCTCGTCGAGTAGTCGCGTGAGTGTATCAATAGTCGGCTTCATATCTGATCCTATTATACCTACTTGTGCACAAACCAAAACTCCCCAGAGGAATCCTCGGGGGAGTTAGTGGTCAAATTCGGAATGTTACTTCACGTTTTTGAGAGCTTCGGTCAGACCCTTGCGGCTCTTTCGGTAGAAGTAGCCAGCGTAGGTAAGACCCGTGGTGCCCATCAGGCCAGCCACACCAGCTTCAATACCGGTCTGTGGCAGCTCAGGCTGCGCAGGGGTAGTTGGAGTGGTAGGAGTAGTGGTTGTTGGGGTTGGAGTTGGAGTTGGCTTACCAGCTACGGTCACACGGGTAATTGCCGTGTTATAGATAACTGTCTTGTCAGCCTTCACCAATGCAACGTTTTTGAACTCATGGTTACCGGCGTTGAGCTTTGGATTGATCTTTGATTGGATCAAAACATAACCTACAGCACCTGGTTCGTAGTTACCTACGTTGATACCACCATTGACAATGTTGTCATTTGGGATAGCAATACCATTTGGGTTCGCACCATTCTTCAGCTTTGTGCTGCCCTTAACATAGGTCATGTTAGCAGGCATATTGTCACCAATCACGAGGTTATCGAGACGGGTGTTACCTTCGTTCTTGAAGGTAATCTGGTATTCGAGAGTATCACCAACTTTTGCGGTGTTCTCGGTAGACCAGTTCTTCTCACCAGCAACACGAACTTGCTTGGTGATCGAAACAGCATCAGTCTTGACGCGTGCAAGCACGGTCACGTTAGCTTCGAAGTTGAAGCATGGCTGTGCGTTTTCAAGGGTGATACCGGTGCCGACTACCTGGTCGCTGATCTTCTCAGTTACCCAGTTCGGAGCTTCGTTCGTGCCCTTGTTGTGGCGCCATACAGCGCTACCTGGAATGTATTCCAGACGGCTTTGGTCGAGTGCAAGATTGACGTTTGCAGTATCGGTAACAGTGTTTGCGTTATCGGCGCTGATCGTGCCTTTCACTTGCTGGCTTTTGCCGGCAGCGGTAGGAAGATCAACTTTTACTTTGAGGTTGTTAGCAGTTTTGCCAGAGTTAGCCTCTTCTTTGTTGTGGTACCAGATTTGGACCTTGACGACTTCGTCGGTTTTGGCATTTACAGCCTTTGAGTAGGTCGTGTCACCAGCGGTTACGTTAGCAACGGCGGTACGACCTTCGATAGCAACTTGGCCTGCAGCGGTCGCGGCAGCTGGGACAGCTACCAAAGCGACTGCAGCAATGAGGTTGCGCAGCTTGAGAGCGATTTTCATAATCGTTGCTCCTTCTTGATTGAATTTCAATCAAATTACTTATGCTTAATGTAATATTTTTAACGCATAGTCAATCTATTGTTTCTTCTGCTGAAGAATGATTATTGCATGTCAATTTGCGCAATCGCTTCGAGAGCGATGAACGGATGTATTGTATCAGATTTAATCTATTTTGTCAATGGATATTACTTACGCTTTTTTATTACTCAATAAACCCGTCAATAAAAGGAAATCCTCGGGGCGCACGAAGCGCCCCGAGGAAGGCATGAGTCGTAAGCCGAAGCTCACGAAACACGCAAGATGAACTACCAACCACCTGGGTCCGAACCAGCCGGGGACGTCTGTCCCGGGTTGGTACCGGCTGCCGGATTGTTCTCCGTCGCCGCGGGACCAGTGGGATCGTTGGTGACTCCAGCGTTGGTACCAGGGGTGTTGCCACCCTCGGCACCAGGTCCGTTGTACACCGGCGCCGGCCCAGTCTGGCTTCCGCCAGTGTTGGTACCAGATGGCGCCGGTGCGTAGGGATCACTCCCCGGCCTCGGCTGCTGGCTTCCGATCACCTCCTCGGCGTTCCCGGGTCCGGGATAGCCCGGAGTGGGCGCGACGAGTGCGGGATCGTTCTCCTGCGGCGGGATGAACTCCGGACCGGAGTCCGGGGTCCCACAGTAGGGGCCAGTCTGGCCTTCGCACTTCCCGGGCCGAGGTGGCGCGGTAGTGGTGGGCACATGCCTGGGTGGCGTCGAGCCTGGAGGCGTCGAACCCGGGGGCGGGTTCGGCTGCGGCGAAGGCGACGAGGGCGGAGGCGTGGGAGCCCCCTTCTCGTAACCAATCGGGTTTCCGCAGTGGGCCAGAGCGACGGGCTTGCCAGGGGTTGCGGCGTCCTTTCCCGGAAGGGTCAGGGCGACACGCACCTGGGCGCGCTCGTCGTTGAAGGCCTCACAGCCGTTCTCGCCGGCTCCGCGGGTGTTGCTGAATCCCTCCATCTTGACGATGTCGGGGTCCCGCTGCAATCCCTTGGAATCCAGCTCCTGATCGCCAGCGTCCACCGAAGTGTTGCTGACGATCGTCACCGCGAGGTTCCAGCCCTCACGCTCACGCTGGAGTGCGAGCTCGGCATCGGCCTTGGTGTGGCCGGTGCGCTGCTCGAAACAGCTCCAGTACTGGGAGTTGTCTCCGACCTTGTCGAAGAGTTCCTGCCAGGAGTAGGCGCCGCCCTTGAGGACGGGGGGCTCCGGGTCGGAGTCACCCACGAGGACCGTGGGGTCCTCGGGTTCGGCGACGGCTGTCGCCACGACCGGCACGAGGCCGATCATCATGAGGGCAGCCGCGAGGCCGCCCAACCACTTGAGCTTCATAATCTCCTCCTGGAGATCGGGTCCCTCGCGGGACAGTGTGTGGATGTAATTCAGTTGTGTTGGTTCGACCTGACGGCGCAGTTCGTGCGTAGTCAGGATGAAACCAATACTCTGGGTAATCTTCTCTTAAAGATGTAAAAGGGGTATTCGGGAGGGAGACTTGCGTCTCCCTCCCTACTTGAACATGAACGTGATCGATCAGGCGTTGGCCGGCACTGCACCCGTCTGGGTGGTGGTGGTCTCGTCCGGATCGTCGCTGCCGGCGGGCGGCAGCTCCTCGGTGGGTGCCTCGGGCGTGTCGCTCTGGGACGAGCGCTTGGCCTCGCGGCGTTCCCGGATCTTGCGGAGGGACCAGTTGCCGATGAGGGCGATGATCATCCCGCAGACCCAGCCGATGCCGAGGGCGATGCCCACCTTCATGGGCCAGATCACCTGCTCGTTCTCCCAGCCGGTGATCAACACGAAGCTGATGAAGGCTGTGATCGCGAGTGCGACGACGAAGCCGATGAGCTCGGGCACCTTGGCCTGCTCGAGGCGGGTCACGCGCTCGAGAGCACGATTGGCCGTCTCGGTGGCACCGTTGACCTGGTCGCCGATGGCCGTGATGCGGCCTTCCATGCGACCCTGGGCCTCTTCGACCGCCGCCACCCGCTGCAAGAGCGGATTGTCGGAGGTCTCGAGGTAGGTCTCGACGGCACCCTTGACGATGGCCGCGAAGGCCGGCGAGGCATGGAAGTCGCGAGCGATCTGCTCGACGGTCTCAGCCAGGCTGTCGAGCTTGAGCTCGCGCAGTCGGTCGACGAAGGGCTTGATGTCCTTCAGCGACCTGATCTGCTCGGCCTGCTGGTCGATGGCGGTTGCCAGGGCGACCTGGCGGGCTTCGGTCTTGCGGGTGCGGCGACCGAGGTCGTCGAGCTCGCCGTGGACCTGCTGGGCCAGCTGCTGTGTGGGCTGAGTCAGCCCGGGGATGTTGGGACGCTGTGGCATGTGGCCACCTTCCTTCGTAGGGATCGATGAAGATCTTGTTCAGGTTCTATCACCTGGGATCAGGCGATAATGTATGTTACCACAATCTGACAAAAAAATCAATAGTAAATAAGCGTGAGTGTTATGCTGCGATGACAAAAAAAAAGAACCTCCTGGCGAACCAGGAGGTAGGTGATCGGAAGCCGATCAGGGTTGGGCGGTGACCCGAGCGAGGATCTCAGTCATGCTGAGGGTTCCCTCTTCCAGAAGGAAGGCCGTGTCCGCAGCGATGCGGTCAGCCTCCGCGCTGGAGAGTTCCGCCGTGGGGTCAGAGTCATCGAGGACGATGACGTCGTCGGACGACCAGTCGTCCAGAGGGACGTCCAGCGGCAGTGAACCCGTCGGCGCGGGTGCCGGAGGTGCCGGCACGTCACGAGGCGGTGCTGCTGGCTGCTGCCAGAGATGCAGCTCCGCCACAGCCTTGACGATGTCGTCGTCACGCTTGATGACGCCCTTGAGGTACGTCACCGCGCTCTGCACCTTGTGGGTGTTCAGGCCCCGGCGCTGCGCTTCGCTCACGAGGAGCGCACGCAACGGGCTGGCATGCCAGTCGTAGTCGAGCGACGAATTGACCGCCAGCTTGTTCTTGATGGACACGACCTCACGGGCGACAGCTTGCTGCCCGGGCGAGAGCGTGCTCCAGAGCGGATGCTGCGCGATCGTCTCGCCGAAGCTGAAGCTCGAGTCGTCCGAAGACGACGGAGTGGGTACCGGGGGCACAGCCTGCCGCGAACGCGGCTTGGGCTGCCAGGGGTACCTGAAGTCACGCAAGGTGACCGCGACCGGATTCTCATCCATGATGAGATGGTAGGTGACACGCACGTACCACATCTGCCGGAACTCATGCGACCACTTAAGCATGTCTGCCAAGGGGACGGAAGGCGGCTTGCCATCCGAGTCCTTGGTCAGCTCCTGCGTGATGCGGTCGTCTTCCCAGCCATCAGGGCGAGGCTCCTGGTAGCCACCAATGAAGATCGCATCTGCCAGACCCTGCTGGGCATCACGCGAGGCATGGAAAGCCGCGCGCTCTTCTGGGGTCCAGTCGCCTGCCTCCATGGGTGGAGCCAGCGCGAAGGCAGCGCGAGCTGCCTCCAGGAGCGGAAGCAGCATCTGTCGGTGCTCATCGAGCTCCGTCTCAGCTGCCTCGGAGGGATCCTCAGCGCCGGGTGCCAGCTCGGCCGGGTCGACCTCGTCGGAATTCGAATCGGCCGGTTCGGCCTCTCCGTCAGTGGTGTCGGCCTGGGCGCCATCGGGGAAGAGCTGATCTCTCAGCTCGCCGATCTCACCCAGATCCCTGATCACATCTGATTGGTCTGTCATGTTCTGCACCCCTTCAGGGTAGTTGGAAGGTTCAATAACCTGAAAACCATACCATAATTATGAGGTGTAGTCAATCTTATGAAGTCACACTATTCGATGGGGCGAGC
>CAYSMD010000001.1:0-25368 GCA_964432055.1 uncultured Candidatus Saccharibacteria bacterium | reverse complement strand
CCAGCTTGGACGGCACGACGGCCTGCTGGCGCGGGCGGAGCTTCTGGCGTGGGTGCAGGAGTAGGCTCTGGTTCGGTTACCGGCTCAGGAGCTGTCACTTCTGGTGTTTCGATAGGCTCAGCCGGCACTTCTGGAGCTGGCTCACCTGCTGGAGATGGCGGGGTCTCAGCTGGCGGTACTGGGCCGGCTTCGATCATACCTTTTGCTAGGGTTTCCCAGCTCCGTAGTGCACTCTGGCGAGCCGCGGCTGTAAGCTGCAAACGCTCACGGGTCTTGCGACACTTATCACGAATGTTGGCCGCCACCTCTGGCGTCTGCGCCGCCGCAACCAGCGTCTGCTCAGAAACGAGATTCGCCTGAATCGCCTGCTGCGTGGCTTGCTCGACCGCCGCAGCCAGACCTTGATACTCTTCTGGCTTCAAGCGCTTACCTTCGCGTACGCGACGTGCCATATTACCAAGCGAACTAAATGCCGACTGACGAGTAGGCTTCGACATAAACCCAAGTGTTTCGAATTTTTTCATGTCATCCAAGAGTTCATAGACGATATCAAGCTCTTGTTGGCGCTCTGGCTGGAAATCTCGCTCGAGCTGATGAAACCAATCACGAGCCGAACCGATGTTGCGCAGCATATCAAAGGAGTCAATGTCTGAGCGTGTGCCGATGCTGGTCTCAGCAATCTGCAGAGCTGCCTTCAGTGTCGCCAGGTCGTCGAGTGTGTAGCGACCCTGACGGAGCCGCTCGGATAATTCGTACGAATCACCTAGAATAGCTTCTGGATCTTGTCCGGCTACCTTGAGCATACCTTCGGTAATCTGCATCGCAGTCTTTGATTCTTTGATGATGCGAATTGACTCGGCGCGCGTAGGCAACTCAGCAATTGGCCTCGGCGCAGGGCCGAGCTCTCGAGCCTCACCGGAGGGCTTCGGGCGAGCACCCGGCTCCACCCAGAAATCATCGGCTTCGAGACCATCTTCGTTCATACGGTCTTTCACACGTGTCCACAGCGTCTGCCATTCTTCATCGATTGGGACATCGGTGCCGATTTCCCACCACTTATTACCGACTGGAGCTGGTGGCTGTTCCGGTGTGCCGGGCGGCAGATCGACCGGTGGCCGCTCACCTGGACCAGGCGCTCCTGGATTCTCTTGCACGCCAACTCGCTGGCCATCTTCACCCTGCGTTTCGCCACGACGGCGGGGAATATTCTCGAGGCCGAGGCGCATCGGGATTGGGAGGTATAGCCAAGGTGCGGTAAAGCCATCGGTCGTCCTGACAGTTGGCTCACCTGTCTCGGTAGCGGTTAGCACGGTTTGCGTGAGCGTCTTCTCGGTTGGAACTGGTAGGACAACTTCGCCAGTCCCTGAGCCCTTCGCCGTCGCCAAAATGTCATAATTCACACGTCCGTCTGGAAGTGCTCCACGACCCGTCGCAACCTCCATGAAAGCCGACTTAAGCTTAATATCTCCATTCGAGAGGTCAAATAGGTTTTGTACTTCTGGGCCATTCACCGGCAACCGCACCAACCCATCCGTTCCGATGTTCACAGGTAGTGGAGTAGATTGGTGATTAGTATCGAGTGAGAATAGTAACTTACCATTACCGGCCGAAATTTGCTCTTGTGGATTCACGAAGTAGCCATCATGAAACGAGCCATCAATTTTCATCTTGCCGGCATCAATCACCAGCTGATCACCTTCAATGCGCCAATAAGCCCGCAATTCATTCTGGTCAAAATTCGGCGATGGGGTGTCATTATCCATCCAGTGACGAGCAATTTTTGGCAAACCAGCCATCCTTACGAAGCCGTCGGTTGGTACTGGTACGTTTTCGGGATTACCGGCGATGACATAGTCCATTGTGTCGACCTTAATGCCCTTTTGCTCAAGGAGCGCAATCGAGGCGGCGGTCAGGCCACCCTTCTCGGTAGTCTGTAAACCATCAATGACCGATTGGCCGGTTCGCGAATCAATAATCGATGTACCACCACCACCCGGTGAGCCTTCGAGACTCCACGCCTTTGGCATCTGGAAATCAACCCCGAAAGGTGACTTCTGTTCATTTGGCAGCACTGAAGTTTCACCAGGAATTTCAGTGACATTCGGGCCAGTGATCCGATCGCCAACGACTTCCATCACCTGTTTGGCTGCAAAGCCAACGATTGCTCCGCCAGCCACAGTTATAGCTGCCCGCGTGAGAGCTCGACGCTGGACAAAGCTATTAAACGAATCGGCTTTCTCGGAAGCTTCTGGATTGATGGTCGCCTCGAGATGCTGTTTGGTTGCGATCTCAAAGAGCTGATCGAAGCTGAGGCCTTCCGGTAGTTGCTCCGGATGATCGACCTCGTAGTGCTCCTGGAGGAAACTGCGCATCTCGATCAGCGTTTCATCAAGTGCGCCTCGCTCTTCATCGAGCCTCTCGCGAGACGAATAGCGCATCACATCACGGCCTTGTAAGTCACCCCAACGCAGCGCCGTGCTCACCGCTACCACGCGATCGAGCAGCCCTACTGCCTGTTCGGAAGTCATATCAATGTGCCCATCTGTATCTGGTAGCGCGGCAATCATCTCCTGAAACTCGGCAATAACTTCAGGGGCGCTCTGGGAAAGCAGCGAGTCCATTTGGCTCTCGGTCATGCGCTCGCGTATCGGCGTATTCTCAATCGCAGCATCTGGGCTTTGTTCGCCATACGCAAGCTGACGACCAACCAGTGATTCCTCCTGGCGTAAATAGAGTCGCTCTCGCAAATAGACGCCGGTACCAGAGAGGGCCGCCCCAGCACCAAGTGTGCCCCACTTCAGTGCCTTACTGGCAGCGCTGGTTGCACCACGCGTGGCGATCGCGCCCGCAGCAGCCACTGCGACTGCCGCAACCTGATCAGGAATAAACTTACCAACCGCACTACGAGTAATCTTATCGGTCATGCGATCCATCCAAGCCAGCTTTGCCTCAGATCGCGCGCCCATGTGTGATTCACCAGTGATCAGACGCATACTACCCATCGCCTCATCGATCTTTGCCAGCGCCTCAGTATGCTCAGCGGTCGCAACCAGGGTTTCGAGATACTCAACAACCTTATCAAAACTATCTACCGCATGAACGACTGTCTCACCATCACCGCTATTGCGAGCTCGGAACCATGACGTCTCCGCCATGAGTCGCTCTTTGGCTGCCTCGAAGTCTTCTTGAGAGAGACTGCCTGTTACGCGCGCCTTAATCAAATCGGTCGCTGCCTGACGGAACTCTGCAACTTCTGGTGTATCCTGCTCCAAGACGGTGTCACCATGCAAACGCTGCTGAGCCTCCCAATCTTCACCGCCCTCACGGGCATCCTCGGCTGCACTAAGTCGTCGGAGTGTAGCCTCTTCGGCGGTTTCTCCAAATTCTACTTCGGCTTGGCGCTTACCGGCGATCAACTCCTGGTAACTTTTCTCGGCAATCACGGGGCGCAGTAAGTTCTGACGAAAGATCGATTGTACAGGATGAGCGGCACTATACACCGCGCTCAGCATTGCGCGCCCCACTTTACCGCGGGCCAAGCCAGGGAAGCGAGCTGTCCATTCTGCTTTTCTCTGATCAAACTCGACTTTCTCGGCGGTTCGCTCGCCTAGCGCTTGGGCACGGGCCTCCTGGCTCATCGCCTTATCGGTACTCATGGCAATCAGATCAGGCATTTCTTCGGTCGGCACTGCTTGAGGCGTTGGGATCTTTGTGACCTCGCCGCCATCTGAAGCAACTTGGAAAACTAGGTCATCCCGCGGATTCTCCGGGTCATTACCTTCCCACTGAATAACCATACCATCACCGTTGACAGCGTCACACAGGACCACGCCCTCGTGAACTTGGCCCGACTTTGCTACATAGCGAATCGAATCGCCGCGCTGATACTTCTCGCCGCGAAACATAAATTCATTATTCTGACTGGTCTCAACTTGTGTACCTAATTTTTCAACCCGGTCATGGGTGAGCTCACGTGGCAAGCAGAAGACGAGTCCTGAGTTCTCCAGGCTCTGCAAGACGATGCCCGACTCATCATCAAGCGTTCCTGATAGGACTACGTATTCCTTCCCGGTATCCTCACCTTGCTTGGTATAGCGGATTGTTTCGCCACGGTCGTAGCTGACGCCATCTATTTCTACAGTATTGTACGCATATTCTGGTGGCACTTCGGCAGCAGCTGGCTCTCGCTCCGGTGTGGGTGGTCGCTCAGCTGAATCTTGGTCAGCGGTTGTCTCGTCGGCCTCACCAGTTGCAGTGCGTCCCGTGGCCCGATCCCAATAACTCCCTTGAGTATCGGCTCTGGTGTCAGACAGACGTGGAAGTTCAGGTACTGGCTCTGGGGTCGGTGCTGGTTCGGGAGCTGGCTCTGGCGCCGGTGGCTCAGTGACTGCACGAAACGAGCCATCCCAACGACCATCCATAACATCAGTATCCGATGATGCTCCTGGCATGTGAGAATCATCTGGTTTTGCTTCCGGCTGGGCAGAGCTCGGGGCCGGACTAGCCTCAGGCTTTGGCGCATCACCAACTGGAGGTTTAACATCACCCCAATCACCCAGTTCGACCCGCTTGGAATCTCCCTGCTCTACAGTCGCTTCTGCAGTTGCTGCAGCATCTTTGTCAGCGACCCGATCATCACGGATCTCTTCTAAGCTATCCGCTAAGGCTGCGAGGTGCTCTCTGGCGCTTTTCGGTTCCGGCTGGTGGTTTTCTGTGTCTATACTCATTGTGACTGCCGAAAACTTACGTAGTGGTTCCTAAGTACATGAGCCGAAATCGCAGCAGCGCTTCCGTCATGCGCTGTGAGAGATCGGGGACATGCTCATCAGTAAATTTTTGGAGCTCCTCGGAGGATGCACCGGCATCAACCATGCGCTCAAACTGCGCCGCATCGTTTTCTGTAAGCGCATTCAAGACTACCTTCGTCGAGAGTAGCTCGAGCCGCTCGAGAATATCTTGCTTCATACCAGCCACCAGGCTAGCATCTAAATCAGTTACACCTTTTTCGATTAGTAAATTCTGCGCAAAAGTTTCCAGCGGGGCGGCAGCTGATGTAGCCGAACCACTCGATTGAGCTTCTATATTTGCATCCATGAACACTACCCTCTTATATTGAGATTAGTATATCATAAGCGCTTTGACGGAAACATGTTTTCCGACCACGCGAAACTGCATTTATCGGCGTTTTTTCTTCTTCTTGTGCTTTTTCTTCGGGGATGCTGCTGTCGTACGGCGGATTGGCCCAGCTTCACGGCCAGATCGTTCGGCATCACGACGTGCCTTCGCAGTTGCTGTCGGGCTACCGGTTTCGGATGGGCCAGAGGTGACGGCACGCTGGGCACCTTGGGTGAGCTCGGTTTCAATTGGCTGCTCAGCCTCAACGCGCTCAATATCCACCCGTACTTTAAAGAGTGTATGGACGATCTCAGAATCAATACGACGAATTAGAAGACCAAACATGCGATATGCCTCAGCCTTGTATTCGACTAATGGATCACGCTGACCGTAGCCGCGCAGGCCGATACCATCACGTAAGTGATCCATGGCCTCGAGATGCTCAAGCCACGACGAATCAATCGTCTTCAGACTAACAAGCCGTTCGACAACCATCATGCCCTCATCGCCGAATTCCATCTCACGAGACCGGTAGAGATCTTTAGTAATCTTCATGAATTGCTCGGTCAAGTGCGCTGCATCTCGGCGCTCTTGCTTCTCGCTCCAATCCTTCTCGAGCGGAATAATGTCGCGCACCGCAGCGGAGAGTTGTTCGAGATTGAGAATTTCTGTCTGCTGATCGGTGTGTGCTTGGATCAGGGCCTGGAACTCAGCTTCAAAGAGTGGGATGAGATCGTCCTTGATTGACTCTTGCTTGAGGATAGCTCGGCGACGGGCATACACGATCTCACGATGCTGGTTCATAACATCATCGTATTCCACGAGATGCTTTCGAGTATCGAAGTTGTGCCCCTCTACTTTCTTCTGAGCAGACTCGAGCGAGCGCGAAACCATACGATTCTCGATTGGCGTATCCTCTGGTAGCCCCAAGGCATCCATCATGCCCGACAGACGATCGCTCCCAAAGATCCGCATCAGATCATCTTCCATCGAAACATAGAACTGGCTCGAACCAGCGTCACCCTGACGGCCAGCACGACCACGGAGCTGATTATCAATGCGACGCGACTCATGGCGCTCGGTGCCGATGACGTGCAGACCGCCGAGCTCATTCACGCCATCACCGAGTACGATGTCAGTACCACGTCCGGCAATGTTTGTTGCCAGTGTTACCGCACCTTTCTGACCGGCATCAGCGACGATCTCGGCCTCAGCCTCATTATTCTTCGCATTTAAGACGCGATGTGGCACGCCAGACTTCGTCAGCAAACGAGATAACAACTCATTCTTCTCGATCGATACCGTACCCAAGAGGACTGGCTGACCCTGCTCGTGACGCTCTTTCACATCGGCGACCACGGCATTAAATTTGCCACTCACCGTTTTATAGATACGATCCGGCATATCCTGACGGACCATTGGCTGATGCGTCGGAATAGTGGTTACTTCGAGCTTGTAGATCTTGCCGAATTCTTCTGCCTCTGTGGCGGCCGTACCAGTCATACCCGCGAGCTTGCCATATAGACGGAAGAGGTTCTGAAAGGAGATGGTTGCCAGCGTCTGACTCTCCTGCTGAATCTCTACCCCTTCCTTAGCTTCGATCGCTTGGTGGAGCCCCTCGCTATAGCGACGGCCTGGGAGGAGGCGACCCGTGAACTCATCGACAATGACAATCTCGCCGTCTGGCGTGACGACATAGTCTTTATCCTTCTGGAAGATTGCCTCGGCCTTTAATGCCGACTCAATGTGATGCACATCTTCAATCCGACCGGCTTCGTAAATATTATCAACACCCAAAGCCTTCTCAATCTTGGCGATACCTTCATCGGTTAAGCTAACCGCACGCTGCTTTTCATCGAGCGAATAGTCATCTTCTTTCTTGAGAGATTTGGCGATCTTGGCAAAAGCATAGTACCGATCGGTCGGCTTAGCATTCGACTGCGAAATAATGAGCGGCGTACGAGCTTCATCAATTAGAATTGAGTCAACTTCGTCCACAATCGCGTAATGCAGATCACGCTGCACCATCTGGTCCAGATGTTGGACCATATTATCGCGCAAGTAATCAAACCCAAACTCATTATTCGTACCGTAGGTGATATCAGCTAGATAGGCTTCTTTTCGAGTCACCGGCTTGAGGTGACGAAGCCGCTCATCGGTGTGCTGTTCGTTACTGTACTCCGGATCATATACAAACGCCGAGTCATGCATGATAATTCCCGTCGTGAGACCAAGAAAATGATAGACCTGTGCCATCCAGCCCGCGTCACGACGCGCCAAGTAGTCGTTGACGGTCACTACATGGACGCCGTCGCCACTTAAAGCATTTAAGTAGACTGGCGCGGTTGCCACCAAGGTCTTACCTTCACCGGTGCGCATCTCAGCGATTTTGCCTTCATGCAGCACTATCCCACCAATGAGCTGCACATCAAAGTGCCGCATCTTCAGTACTCGTCGGCTGGCTTCACGCACAATCGCAAAGGCTTCTTCAAGAATGTCATCTGGCTTTTTGCCATCCGCCAAGAGCTTACGCAGTCGCGTAGTTTCGGCCTGGAGCTTGGCATCAGAAAGCTTCTTGACATCTGCCTCGCGCGTGTTGATACGTTCAACTCGCGCCCGAGCCTTTTTTACCTCGCGCGCATTCGGATCACCGAAAATTGTTTTTAAGTTCAATGCCATAATGTAACCTGATTATTGTACCAGATTCCCATACATTCCCCCAGATAAGCCACGCGGGCCTAGTCTTCAGCTCCAACTTCGGCCGCGAGTGGCGCGTTACGCTTGAGAGAGATCCGCTTCGGAGCATGCTTTTCCTTATACTTACGGATCTGCTCCTTAAGCTTGGCCTCGACAATATCAATCGCACTATGTGGATTCATGGTTGCTGTCTCGGCAAAGAGATCTGGCCCACTGACTTCGATCTTCACACCGGCATGATAGCGCTTATCGGGGTTTGCAGACTCATCGCGCGAAAGCTCAATGTGAGCCTTACTTGGTCGATGTGACCGAGGAAAGAGGCGATCAAGCCTGGCAATTTTTTTCTGGATATAACTATCTAGTTCACGATCTACTTCTAATTTTTTTGCGGAAACTTGGTATTGCATCATAGGTATTCCTCCCCATATATTTCTGCTAATTTCTTCGGCAAGCGTACCCGCCCGTCAGCGGTCTGATGATTTTCCAGAACAGCAATCAAGCCTCGACTCGATGTAACTGCCGTACCGTTAAGGGTATGCGCAAACTCGAGCTTGCCTTCCGTGTTGCGGTAACGAATATTCAGCCGTCGAGCCTGATAATCAGTACAGTTACTACAACTTGTCAGCTCACGATAGCTTTTGTCGACCGGACTCCAGTACTCGAGATCATATTTCTCAAAAGCTGGTGCTGACAAGTCGCCAGCGGCAATTCTCACTACCCGATATGGCAATTCCATCTGCTCACAGAGAGCCTCCTCAACTGCGATAACCTCTTGCAGTAGTGCATTGCTCTGGCTCGGGTCTGCATAGATGTACATCTCTAGCTTATTGAATTGATGCACTCGGTACAACCCTTTTGAAAATTTACCGTAGGTTCCGGCCTCCAAACGATAGCAGGGCGAGCTGGCAGCAAACTTAAGGGGAGCAGAAACGTCAATCACTTCATCCATCATCATACCGGTCAGCGGCAGCTCGGCGGTGGCGATCATATTCAGATCCTCGCCTTCAATCTGATAGATTTGTCGCTCTTCACCACGAGGCAAGTAACCTGTGCCTGCCGCAACCCGCTGGTTGACCATATGTGGGACCATCATCAGCTCAAAGCCGCGCGCTTTGAGCTCACGTTTGGCCAGCGCTTCAATCGCATCCCAGAGGCGAACCCCTTTGTCTTTAAGAAAATAAAACCGACTACCGGCAACCTTCGCACCCGCTTCAAAATCCATAAACCCGAGCTTCTCATTTAGCCGCAAGTGGTCAACGGGCTTAAAATCTGGCTCTACCTGCGTGCCACCAAGCCGCTCAACTCGATTATGTGTCTCATCGCCATCAGGAGTTCCATCCGCGATTGAGTTTGGAATATCCTCTAGGAGTGTTTGCCATTCAGCTTGGATGTATGCCAACTGCTCCTCAAGACGTCCAAGCTCCAGCTTGGCGGCTTGAAGTCCTGCGAGCTGCTCCGGCGTTGGCTTGCCGTCTACCTTGAGTCGAGAGCGTGCCGCGTCAACCTGTGGCACCAGTTCGGTCCGCCGCTTATCAAGCAAGATCCAGCGATCTACATCGGTGCTGAGGCCACGACGCTTGACGGAAACACGAACCTCATCGAGGTGGGAACGGATATACGCTGGGGCTAACATACTACTATTATACCAGGTTAGGCCAATGCTCCAGCTGCCTCAAGTCGCGCAAACACATAGTCCTGTTCAAGGGTTGCTAGAAACGGCCCTAGCTTCGGTCCGGCTTGTTTCCCGATGAAGATACGATAGAGCAACTGGAAGGCATCTTTTGGCTGCATATCAGTTGCCTGCGTGGTGGCAAAAATCGTCGCCTGAAGAACCTCACCGTCCCACGCTACCTTGCGCACATCAGTAAGTAGCTGACGCAGAAATTTCTTCTCAGTGGCGCTGCAGCTGAAGTCGAGTGGCAACTCGTCTAAGAGAGCAAACTTCACAGCTTCGGGTGCAAAATTCTCTAGCCAGGCAGCTACGTAGGGAAGCTCACGCTCAATCACCCCAGCATCACGCAGAACAGCCGCTTCGTGACCGGTCCGCTTCAGTAGTTCAAAAATTCTCTCCGTGTTGCCTCGAGCCGTTTGATACACGGTCGCTAGGTGCGAGAAGGGCACAGTCGAAACTGTCGCACGATCCTGCTCGAGAGCTGCCACCCGCCAGGCGTCGCCAAAATCTGTCGCTTCACCGGCCTGAACGGCCGCCTCTGTTGCCGCATATTCATCAATCAACTGACCCATTCCAACACCAGGATCAAAGGTTAGTACTTTCTGCGGTAAGCTCTTAAACACGAAGTAGCGCAAAATGTCTGGCGGGATAATCTTGAGGGCATCTCCGATTGTGACAAGATTTCCTAATGACGAACTCATTTTCTGAGTCTCACCCTTGAGGTTAATCGGATTAAACGGCACCGGAATTGGTGGCTCAGCACCAAAGATCTCACATACAATTTCGCAGCCTGTATCATAGCTACCGCCTCGGGTGGCATGCTCCTTGCCAAAACCTTCTACATCTACACCCAAGAGCGCCCAACGAGCTGGCCAATCAATCCGCCAATAGAGTGTAACCTCTCCCGCCGCCATATCTGCCTGGTGGATGCTACCATCTGCAGCCTGGTACTCAACAAGTCTTGCTGCCTCATCCCAGCTCAGAAACTGGGCAGTTCGCAAGCTCTGAGTGGTCTTGTCCAGAATCTGAATTGGCTGCCAGTCTTTTGCCAATTCACGCTGGGAAACCCGCTCCAATATCGCTGCAATGTCGTCGCGCCGCTTGAGCGCAGTCACAATGAGATCAGCGAACTGCCCGCGCTGATACTCCTCGTGGGATCGCCAAATCTCCATAGGGATCACAAGCTTTTCAGCTGCAGCGGCGTAAGCTGAAAAATAATGCTCCGCGTAGCTATCTGAACCCTCCACAGGGGATGGCACGAGATATACTGGCTTACCAACCTCAGCCTCAAAGCTCTCCGGCAAATATGTGTAGCGCTTACGCAGTGCGTCAAAATCATCAACGTTGTGAATATGCACTGCCTCACGACCGCGCTTCTCGAGACCACGGCGCACGGCTTCGGCGGTCAATATCTCACGGGCATGACCAACGTGATATGGGCCCGAGGGCGTGATGCCAGACGAGACAATGATGCGACCCTTTGGCTTGCGGGCCTCGATCGTATCAAGTAATTGGTTTAACCAGTATTTTTCATTCATGATGTTCTCCATTGTATCAGAAGTGATGCAAACAAAAACCGGCGGATTTTGCCGCCGGTTTTTGTTTGTCAGATTAGCTTCTTTTGAGATTCGTTTTGTTCTAGCTAATCTTCTGAATTTTATACACAATCACGCCGGCAGGCACTTCGACTTCGACTTCGTCCCCGGGCTTCTTACCAAGCAGGGCCCGTCCAATCGGACTTTCGTTCGAGATCTTACCCTGCTCTGGATCGGCTTCTGTCGAACCAACAATCTGAAAATTTTGCAGACCTTCTTCAAGTTCAACATGGACAGTCGAGCCAACTGCAACGGTGTCGCCTGAGCTTTTTTTGATGGCTACGGCATTCTTGAGGATATTTTCAATCTCGGCAATCCGTCCTTCGATGAACGCCTGTCGTTCTTTTGCATCATCCCAGCTCGCATTCTCTGATAGATCACCAAACTCTTTGGCCTCTTTCAGGGCAGCCGCAATTTTCTTACGCTGAACTCCCACGAGATCGTCGAGCTCTTCGCGCAGTTTTACCAAACCCTCTTCAGTTACATAAATTGCTTTCTTATTCATATGTCTCTCATCCCTCCTTGGCGCCAGAAATTTTTTAAAGAAAAAAGGCTTTCATTAACTAGCCTTGCAACAGGTTACGCCAGATTGTTCATTCCTTGTCGGAACGTATTATCGCACGTCGGGTTTTTCGCCGTCAAGCTCACCAGGAAATACTACCGAGGATTCGTGAAATACCACTTCAGAGTATCGCGGACGACCGGCAAAGCAAACTCGGCTCCCTCACCAGAGTATTCAACCAAGGCCACAACAACAATCTCCGGATTGTCGGCTGGAGCGTAGGCTTCAAACCACGCATGCGGCTTCGTACGCTGATTTTTACCGTCGAGGCCCTCTGAGCTCGTTTCAGCAGTTCCGGTCTTGCCTGCTACCGGTACGGGCACCTCACGATTCGTCGAGCAGCAGCCGGTACCCGAAATCATTGTCTCGCGCATACCCTTCTGCACCAAAGCTATGTACTCTGGCTTGATAACTGCTGAGCGCAGTACCTCTGGCTTCATATCTTTGATGACCTTACCATTCTCATCAACCACCTGATTGACCATGTATGGCTTGTAGAGGGTGCCGCCGTTAGCAATCACCGCAACAGCATTCGCGAGCTGAAGGGGACTGGCCATAAAGTTACCTTGGCCAATCGAGACATTATACGTGTCACCAACATACCAATCTTCACCGGTATTTTTCTTCTTTTGCTCAGGAGTTGGGACATAACCAGCGGTATCGCCACCGATATCTAGCCCTGTCTTCGTGCCGAAGCCAAACTTCTTGTAGTAATCCAGCAAGCGAGTTATCCCCAGACCGCGGAAGCTCTGATAGCCGCCACCTACCATGTAGTAAAAGACATCTGAACTCTCGGCGATCGCGCGATAAATATCGACACTACCAAGCCCCTCTGGCTTCCAGCCCTTAAAGGTGTACACAATCGACGGATTATATTGATTTGGTACATCAAGCTTACCGCGATCTTCAATCACCGTATTCGTATTGATCACGCCTTCCTGTAAAGCAGCGGCCGAGACAAACGGCTTAATCGTCGAACCGACTGGATAATTACCACTGGCGGCTTTATTAAACAGCGGGCGATTCGGATTATCAACAAGTGACTGATATTCAGATTGCTTGATGCCTCTAGCAAAGAGATTGTTATCGAATGACGGATAGTTCGCGGCAGCGAGTATCTGACCGGTCCGAGGATCGAGTGCCACAGCCGACCCACGGCCAGACCCAGCCCGAGTAACCTCTCGAGCCAAAGCCTCACTCATCGTCTTCTGTAGGCCAAAATTCACGGTTAACCGTAGCGAATTCCCGGCCTGCGGATCCTTTGAGGCAAGAACTTTAATCGGACGACCGACTGAATCCACCTCGGTTTGCTCCGCGCCAGACGTCCCACGTAGCTCAGATTCGTAGGCCTTCTCGATTCCCAGCTTGCCTATCAGGTCAGTCGGACGATAATCCGAGGTTGCCTTGAGTGTCTCAGGGTCAATTCGACCTGTATAACCCAGGAAATGTGACAGTTGACCACCATCCAAATATTCACGAACCGGGTTGGTATCAAGACTAACGCCCGGCAACTCACGAGTTTGCTCATCAATCGCGAGCGCCATCTCACGCGAAACATTCTCTTGAAGCAATACTGGAAGCGGTGAAGCCAGCCCATCCTTCTCAACCGCGGATTTAATCTCGCTCGCCGGACGACCCATAATTTTTGCTAGCCGATCATATACCGCCTGCCGCTCTTCAGGCTTCTTTGGCATACGGGCCGAAAACGCCACCAAGTCAAAGTTAGCCACATTTCTAGCTAGGAGCGCGCCGTTCCGATCGTAAATCGCACCACGTGGGGCTCGAATTACATTCTGACGGATACGATTACCATCAGCCAAAGACTGATTGCGTGCACCCTGTACTACTTGTAAATGAAACAGCTGACCAAATAATGCCACCGCCACGACTACTGTGAGCCCCAAAAACCACCGCACTGGTGCCGATTGCAGACCCACCGCCCGAGGCTCGGCTTGACCACTGCCGGGCAGGATTGCGACTGACCACGACTCACTATCACTAACCAAGCGCTCCTTACGGGACGCCTTAAACTGTACTGGTTCTCGATGTGAGCCAAAAACTGATCGCTTGATCTTGAAATTCCCTCCCCTTATGCAGACTCGCTAATTTGGCAAGCGGTGATAGCGGTCTTCTTCGCGCTGTCGAGTCGACACAAGCCCAACAAGCAGAATAAGAATAATCATATTATACAGTCCTTCGACCCCTATGCGGAAGAGTATCGTCTGCCAATTCGCAAGTAAGCTCAATCCCTCGACCGCTGTGGCCGTCAAAAGGCCTATCGCGATCGTTGCAGCCCAGAGTAACCCAATCTGGAAACTTAGCTGGTAAAGCCCTCGGCCTTGGTGAAAGACAAATTTACCCAGCAGCACAACTAAGAATAATGCGAGAATATTCAGCCCAACCGGAGCTGCGCTACCAATCAAGAGAATGCTCCCCATGAGTAGCACAACGCTCGTCAAAGTAGACAAGCTCAGTCGAGCTCCAAACCAGATCACGAGCACCAAGCACAAGTTTGGCACCACCCAGTTCACATCTAGTGACTTGAGTGTGATCTGAATGAGCGCTACGCCAGCGGCCACGAGCAGGTATCGCCACTGCTGCATGTGCTACCCTAGCCCTTCACCACAAACACAACCTCAACTCGACGGTAGTCGGCAGCTGGTCGTACATTGGCAGCTTGAAAGATCTCATTATCACTGCGATCAATTGACTCAATTGTGCCAATCAAAATACCCTTCGGGATCAACTCAGAGCCGGCTGTCAGGACAAATTCATTCGATTGCAGTGATTCATTCTGAGCGACTTGTTCAAACCGCAAGCCTTCACCGAGTTCCCCGCGCAAGATACCGCGCGCCCGACCCGACTGCGAAATAGCTTGCACCCGAAACTCCGGGTCGCCAACCAGAAAGACCTGGCTCGACATATCGTTCACTTCTTCGATGCGGCCAATCAATGCACCCGAGCTCATCACAGCTTGCCCAACCTCTAAACCATCTTTCTTCCCACGATCAATAGTCAGGGTGCGCCGCATGTTGTCTGGACTATAGCCAACTACGCGAGCCCCTACTTGCTGATAATCGCTATTCTTCGAAAAGTTCAGTTGCGTCCTCAGGAGTTCGTTCTCGCGCTCAATCTCCTTGCTTTTCGCTAGGTCGGCTTTTTGCTCAGTCAGCTCACGCCGCAAATCGGTGTTTTCCTTCGAGAGTGTACCGAGAGATGCCAGGGTTGAGAAGCCGCCACCGATTGAGCGGCCGATCCCTGAAAACAGACGCGTAATCGGTTGCGTCGTCACATCAAAAACCACCCGTATTGGCCGCCAGAGACCAGTGATCTGCAATAGGATAACTAAACTCACCACAACAACCGAGCTGATGAGTGTGATTCGCAGGCGCGAACTAGGTCGTGATGAGCGCATACCCCTCCTATCTCTATACAGTATAAATTACCGTGGCATTTTTTCGTATTGCGTCGAAACAAGCACATCCTTGAGCGTATCGATGTCTTCGAGCACAGCACCAGTGCCACGAGCGACAGCCGTCAAAGGGTCATCAACGATCACGACCGGCATCTTCGTCTGTGTCTTCAGTAGCTCGTCTAAGCCGCGCAGGAGCGCACCACCACCAGCTAAATGTATGCCTCGATCCATGATATCAGCTATCAATTCCGGTGGAGTCTCCTCAATGGTGTCCTTCACGGCATTCACAATTGCCTTAACGGACTTCGACAGCGCTTGTCGCACCTGATCAGAGTTGATAATTACTTCCTTCGGTAGCCCGGTAATAATATCCCGCCCTCGGATCGGGGCTTCGAGCACGTGCTCAAGCTCACAGGCTGAGCCAACCGAGAGCTTGATCGCCTCCGCGGTCCGCTCCCCGACCTGTAAGTTAAACTCCTCTTTGGCATAGGCAATGATGTCTTCCGTGAGCTCATCCCCAGCAATTCGGATTGAACGCGAAGCGACAATGCCGCCCAGCGAGATGACCGCGACTTCGCTCGTACCGCCGCCGATATCGACGATCATTGAGCCGGCTGCATCGTGCACCGGTAGCTCCGCCCCAACCGCTGCAGCCATCGGCTCTTCAATCAGGAAGGCCGAACGGGCTCCAGCATTGGTAGCCGCGTCTTCCACGGCTCGCTTCTCAACTTCAGTAACGCCTGACGGAATCCCAATCACCACACGCGGACGAGGAATCAGTGCAAAACTCTGCTTGTGGACTTTATCAATAAAATACTTGAGCATCTGCTCGGTCACTTCAAAGTCCGACACCACACCATCAACCAGCGGGCGCGAAGCGACGATGTTTGCCGGGGTCTTGCCAACCATTCGTTTGGCCTCATCACCAATCGCCAGGATCTGACGAGTCTTCATATTAATCGCTACAACACTTGGCTCATTAACAACAATTCCTTTGCCGCGCAAATACACCAAAGTATTAGCCGTCCCCAAGTCGATGCCAATATCGTGAGACAGCCGTCCTATGAATTCTGGAATTCGGACGCGCGGTAATTTCATTCCTTCTAGTCTAACAGGAGTAGGGTACCTCGTGCCACCCTGAGGAGACTAATTCCCACTCGTGAGTAACAAAAATGCGATGAGGTTATTTGCAAAATGCAATACAATACCCGGCCAGATAGATCCAGATTTCTGATACAGCCAGCACAGGGCTAGCCCGAGAAGAAACGTGTAAATCGCCACATTGACTTGGCCGTGCAAAAACGCAAAGGCTAATGACGAAACGGCCGCCGCCAGTACTGGATGCCACCGACTCGCGAACCCTGCGAAAATAATACCGCGAAACACAATCTCCTCCAGGACAGGCGCTACGACTACCGCGGCAGCAAAACTCACCCACCAGCCCAAGCCCTGCGCCCCGAAATCAAAGACAGACTGCTGCTCCTGGGTATTGATGCCTGGCACGAAACGATCTATGAGTGCAAAAATGATCAAAATCACAATGGCCTGAATCAGATACACGCCACCTGCCGCCCAGTACCAGCGAAGCTTTGCCGGGCGCAAACCGAGGTCCGAGATACGGGCCTGACGTAGTCGCATAAGCCAGATAATAATGCCAATCTCGATAAGTATTGAGAGGCCATAGCCAACTGCAACTGCCTCAATCGTGTCACCCCGTAGCGTCTCGAGTAGTCGCTGTTGACCTGTAATCGTGAGCCACACTTCGATTGACAGGAGCGCCACAATTGGCATGAGAAGTGGTAAGAGGAGAGCTAGCCACGCGTCGAGCGGACGCCAACGGGTACTGAATCTGGGTCGGCTGTGCGCTATTGCCTCAGCGGAAGAAACGGCCGACATCGGAAATCGCAATAATAATACCGAATAAGATCAGCAGCGCAAAACCAGCGAGGTGCACCCAACCTTCATACTTATCACTAATCGGAACGCCAAATCGCTTCAAATAGAGAATAAAGAGCCGGCCGCCATCAAGGGCGGGCAGCGGCAGAGCATTTACAACGGCGAGCGAGAGAGATATCGAGGCGACAAGCACCAGTACGTAATCAAGGCCAAACTTTATCACCTGCCCAAAGACAGCTGTTACACCCACCGGACCAGTCACTTCATCGGCGACCCTAAACTGGCTGACCAGGGCCCAGATAGCACCAAGAAACGCCATGACGGTGGCAATCGATGTCTGCCACATCAGACCAAGGGCAGCAAATGGCGCCGCGTACCAGGCATATTTTTCTTTGGTTTGAGGCAGGGCGACAACACCTAAGATACCTTTTTCGGTATCACTCCCAAGCGTAACGCTACGTACTTTCTGAGCTTTATTCTGAACGTAGACTATTTCTACAGTTTGACCTTTGCGCTCAGATGTATATGACTTGAGTTCGGTTTCGTTTTGAAACGCCTGACCATTAATCGAAACCAGCGTGTCGCCAGTACTCAAGCCAGCTGCCTCAGCAGCTGATTCCTCACCCACTTGGAATACCAGCAGCTTTGATGGCTCAGCCGCAACTGGCTGCACAAAGCCAAAGCTCGGCATCTTAAAAGGAAAGATTTGCGGAATGCCGGTTGCCGCGAGCCAGACAAATATCAGATAAGCGATGAGTGCATTCACGGCCACGCCGGCCATCAAAACCTTCGTCTTCACCCACAGCGTCTTGGAGGCAAAGCTCTTGGGCCCCTTCGATTCATTGTCCTCACCCTCGAGCCGGACAAAGCCTCCGAGCGGCAAGAGATTAATCGTGTATTCGGTCTCACCCTTCTTCTTGCCCCAAAGCTTGGGAGGAAAGCCAACTCCAAACTCGTGTACACGAATACCATTACGCTTAGCCACAATGAAATGCCCAAATTCATGGGCAATCACCAGTGCTGAAAACACCAAAAGTACGAGGATAATGATCAGAAGCATTATCAGTATTATAACGGATATTTTCTAGATGCAGTATCCTTTTGCACTGCTAGACGGTCAGAATCTCTTGCTTCTTCGCAGCAAAGACCTGCTCAGCTTCAGCTTGATACTTCTTAATCAGCTCATCGAGCTGCTTCTCAATCTTGAAGTATTCATCTTCAGGGATATCTCCAGACTCTTTACCATTCTTGGCCTTCTTGAGCCCATCGTGACGTGCGTTACGCAGCGTAATATTTGCCGCTTCGAGTTTCTCCGAGAGGCCCTTAACGAGTGCTTGGCGACGATCTTCGGTCATAGCTGGGATATTCATGCGCACCATCGAGCCATCAGTGGCTGGTGAAAGACCGAGCGACTCATTTTCGCGAATCGCTTTTTCGACTGCGGAGACAAGCCCAGCGTCCCAGACTTGCACCTGTAGCGTACGTGGATCTGGAGTCGAGATAGTCCCGACCTGCTTCATGGTCATTTCCTGCCCATAGGCCATCACCTTCACACCTTCAATCAAGCTCGTCTGCGCCCGGCCAGCCTGCACGCCGTCAAGTTCGGTTCGGAAAAACTCCAAACCCTTTTTCATAGCTTCTTCTGTGGAATTCATAATTTCTTGCATGCCCTACATTATATCAGGTTCAGATCAGTAAAAAAGAGGGCTGCAGTGCGATAGTTGCACTTCAGCCCAAACGCCCACTACGGAGCGAAAGAATCGCATGCGCCCGACCAGTCACGAACACCGATGTTGCCGAGCCACATGTCGGGAGCGTAGGCGTAGTAGCACTGCCCTTCACGAGCCTCGCGCAGGAGATGCTGGTTCCGGGTGGCCAAGCTTTTCGGCAGCCAGATCACATCCCAGATGTCAGAGACCTGCCCGATATCGTTGCGAATCGGCTGACCACGTAGCTGACCGATAACCTTCACTCGCTCGCCAAGCTTGCGACCGGGGTTACGCGAGTAGCAGTACGGACCAGATGAGCGGTCGTGACGAGTGCGAAACTCACACGGCCAGCCCTCAGTCACTGCCCAGTCTGGACCGCCAATCCTCAGCGCCGGGTTGAGCGGGAGGTAGCACGGTCGACCGCAGGCCGAGAAGTAGTAGAAGTTCGGATACGCCATGAAGTACTGGCGAGCGCGTTGCTCATACCCCCGCGCAGTTGTGGCGAAGTAGTACTCGGTGCGAAGATCGGTGACATCGCGCCACCCTGGCTTATGGCCGTCGCGACGGCGTAGTCTGGCTCGCGCAAAGGCGAGTTGTTCACGGAGACTCATAGCCTCCCCCTTATTCTCTAGAGGTACGAAGACTCATACTATATAATATTAGTAAGTATCTTTCAATACATATTTCTCTGGGCGACAATACAAAACGACCTCGTGCTGATACAGAGGTCGTGTTTGCAAAAAAGTGGGATTAGCTCTGAGTACCTATTCGCCACCGAGTTCGATGCGGACAAATCGACGCACAACGATATTTTCGCCGAGCTTACCAATTGTCTGCTTTACGAGATCTTCAATCGTCAGCTTGTCGTCTTTATAGTACGGCTGCTCGAGAAGGCAAATACCTGACATCCACTTATCGAGCTTACCTTCAACGATCTTGCCTGCGTGTTCTGCTGGCTTACCAGACTCCTTCACTTCTTCTTCAAAAAGTGACATTTCCTTGGCCTTCACATCTTCAGGAACTTCGTCGCGCTTCACGTAGCTTGGATTCATCGCGGCGATATGGAGCGAGAGCTCCTCAACGAGCTCCTGGAAGTCTTCTGTCTTCACGACAAAGTCGGTCTCACAGGCTACTTCTACGAGCACACCAATGCGGCCACCATGTACGTAGCTGCCAATCATGCCGGCACCAGCAGCCCGGTCAGCCTTCTTATCAGCACTCGCCATCCCTTTCACGCGCAATATTTCCTGCGCCTTTTCGAGATCGCCATTGGCCTCTTCGAGTGCCTCTTTGGCCTTCATCATACCTGCACCAGTCATCTGGCGAAGCTTCTGGATATCGGCTACTGCAATAGTCATTGGTTACTTACCCTCCTCTTCGGTTGCTGTGGTTACTGTCTTGGCCTCGTATTCAACCCGGCCATCCGCTGCGGCGCGCGCAATGCGGCCAGCAATCAGCTCGATCGCCCGAATGGCGTCATCGTTCGCAGGAATCACATAGTCGATACCATCTGGATTCGCATTCGTGTCGGTCATTGCAATCACCGGAATGCCAAGCGTCTTGGCTTCCTTAATTGCAGTTTCTTCACGTGGCACGTCCACAATGAAGACTGCTCCAGGAGTACCTTCGAGCTCTTTCACTCCGAGGAAAACCTTATTGAGGGCTTCAATCTCGTTATCGAGATCAAGACGTTCTTTCTTGGTGAGGTGATCACGGCTGCCGTCGTTTTGAGCTGCTTCGAGCTTTTTCAAGTGGCGGATACGACTTGAAATCGTCTGCCAGTTGGTGAGCATGCCACCGAGCCAACGATGCGTCACGTAAGGCTGACCCGCCGACTCTGCAGCTGCGCGGATAATTGCCTTCGCCTGTCGCTTGGTAGCAACAAACAGAACACTCTTACCTGAAGCAGCTACTTCGCGAACAAACTTTTCGGCGCGTTCGAGCTGATCTTCGGTCTGGATCAAATCAATAATATGTACGCCATTGCGGGCGGTGTGGATATACTGAGCCATCTTTGGGTGCCAGCGCTGGGTGCGATGACCAAAGTGGGCACCGGCAGCCAAGAGCTCCTTGAGAGCAGCTGTCGTATCTGATTTAGCTGCAGATGCAGCTGGTTTTTTCGTAGTTGGCATAATACCTTCCTTCTTTCGTAGGCAGATCATCCCGAGCGGGAGGAAGAATTCTATCTGATCTGCTGTGAGATTATCTAATACAAACGCGAGCTATTCTACCCGATTATCAGGTTAGCGTCAAGGTGGAATAGTAGCACGGATAAATCAAACTTGTTATGCTACTAGTAATCTAAATAGGAATTTGTACCCATCATGCCTCAGCCAGCCGTCAAACCACCTACATCATCAGGTAAAAAAGCCCTGTGGATTACCCTCGCCATTATCTTCGGAATGATTATTTTTGGCTTTTTCGGACTACTCATGCTTGGTAAGTTCATCTACAACAACTTCAGCCCAGAGAAGACCACCGCGCCGATCGTGAATAAAGTCAAAGCCTCAGCCGAACGTATCTTGGCTGAAAACAACTACACAACGCTTCAGATCACTAGCAGCGAGCAGTCTCTGGTAGGGCGCCGCACTACCAAATCTGCAGCCCAATATATCATCACCAATACCTCAAACACACCAAATTTCCGGGTCGACACCATCCAGGTTAGCGGTCAATCCAGTACACCCGCAAGCTATGCGCAAAATGAAGCTGCAAAAGCCAAGGTAGCCGAGCTACTCAAAGCTGAACTCCCTGCACTCGGTCTGACTGCAATCGATACATATACCCAGCCAGACGGCCCCATCCCCTCAACTACAACGGTCTACTCGGTAAGTGGCAATCCAGATGTGATCTGCAATTTCACACCCGAATTTGTGAACTTCGATTGCGCCCATACGCTCTCACTCGAAGCAACCGATACACTCATCGCACCGCTCGCTGTGCAATACGCTACAGTGCAGCCCGTAAACAAAGAAACCGTTCTAGCTGTATCTCCTGTAGAAACTGGAAAAAACAACTATGAGATCGTGAAGCTCTATGAAGGAGCCGGCGCTCGCTTCTTCTACCGCCAAGAAGACACCCAAGATTGGACTATGGCGAAAGTACAGCTTTCTGTACAGAGCATGCCATCATGTGCCGAACTCAAACCAGATCCGAACCTCATCATGGCTATGAATGGCTTCAGCTCGGACCCAGATAAGGCATTCTCCTGCGTAAACGCAAACAACCAATCTGTACCTGTTACACCCCTGATATAGTCCAAAATAAGTCAACAAAAACTATTGACAAACCGCTTGTGATTTAGTATTATAGTCCGCGATCTTGAATTCATACGGCCCTACCCCTGGTAAGGTCGTTTTGATTTCAGGAGGCTCGAACCCTAAAACGCGCTGTCGTACCCCGTTTATCGGTCGGCTGCTGCAGGAACGAGCGGAGGGTGGAGAGGAGTAACTTCTTCCCACATCTGGGATGCCCATGGGTATCTACATAAATGTCCTAACGTCTATCGTTCTGACAATCTCACAGGTGGCTTTCTCAATCGTGCAACTCCCCGCCACCGCCCAGCTCGCCCAAAAGGCTGAAGCTGCGGGCACGAGCCAACACACCATTACCTTACAAACCAACACCTATGCTCCGCTGGCTGTCGCCTCCGTCAAACCTTCGTTTGATGAAGCCGTCTTGAAGCCACTTCGCGCCAAGCAAGATGCCGATGCCAAGGCTGCCGCCAAGGCCCGAACCATCGTCCGTACGACTGCAACAACCGTTGCAAAACGTGCTCCGTTGGTAATCGGTGGTGCCGACGCTTTTGCGAAGCTCCGCTTCTGTGAAGCCGGTGGTGACTACACCAAAAACACTGGTAACGGTTACTACGGTGCCTACCAGTACAACATTGGTACTTGGGCAAACTTTGGTGGTTTCGCGCGGCCTGACCTCGCTCCACCAGAAGTTCAAGATGCCAAGGCTCGTGAAACTCAAGCCCGACGCGGTTGGAGTCCATGGCCAGCCTGTGCCCGTAAGCTAGGCTTGATGTAAATCAGCCTCGCCGAAAGGCCATAAGTAAAACCCCTGTTCGTAAGAGCAGGGGTTTTACTTATGATTACTTTCTATACGTTAAATCCGAGCTGGCGCAGTTGAGTATAGACACCCTCATCAAGCCCTCTGAAGTAGTGGAGGCGAAGAGAGACAGCATCACCCAGACCTGCAGCGATCAGTTCGTGCGCGATTTGATTGTGGTCGACACCAGTGAATTTGAGAAGGTTATTTGCGACAGCATCACCCTGACCGCCGGCGATGAGTTCGTGGACGATTTGATTGTGGTCGAGGCCAGTGAATTCATTGAGATTCCGTGCGACTGGCTCTCCATCACCGGCAGCGATGAGTTCGTGGGCGATTTGACTGTGGTCGAGGTCAGTGAATTTGCGGATATTGTTAGCGACAGCGTAGCCCTGGCCGGCGGCGATGAGTTCGTGGACGATTTGATTGTGGTTGAGGTCAGTGAATTTGTGCAGCTGATAAACTACAATATCTCCCTTGCCAGCGGCGATGAATTCATGGGCGATTTGATTGTGGTCGAGGCCAGTGAATTTTTCGAGGTTAAGTGCGACCGTATCACCTTCAACGGCGATGAGTTCGTGGACCAACTGAGCTTGATCGATACCAATGAATTTATCGATGTAATAAGCGACAACACTGCCATCACCGGCAGCGATGAGTTCGTGGGCGATTTGATTGTGGTCGACCTCAGGGAATTTATTGAGATTCTTACCGACTGATTGACCCATGCCGGCAACAATGAGTTCGTGGGCGATTTGAGCATCAAGTCCAGTGATTTTGTCGAGATTCTGTGCGACATAGCGGCCATAACCACCAACAATAAGATCATAGGCGATTTGATTGTGGTCTATGATTGTAAATGAATTGATATGATTTGCGACGATATCCCCCTTGCCGTGGGTCATGAGCTTTTGGATAATCTGAGCTTGACCATCAATGTTAAAAATAACTTCCATGTCTGTAATAAAATCACGGTTCGAGATAAGTTCATCAATTCTCGGATCACTATCATAGCCAAATCCTTCAATCTCCTTATCTATCTCATATAGAAATCTCAAATCCTCTGCGGGCAGTTCCATGCCACGTTGTACCCTTTCATCAATTTCGGTAAGCCGCTTCATATCCTCAGCTTTATGTGCGTACTCTTCCCCATCAGGAAACTCTTGCATTTTCTCAGCTACAACATCTGAAATATAAGGGTCTAATTCTTGATCTGGCGCAATGCCCCGCACCTCGGCAATCCGCTCGTTTTCCATGCGAATTGCAACGCGCGGAATAGTTGGCTCGCCATCTTCATCCAGCGAGTAATACACATAAAAATCCCCATTCGCCAACTGCGGGCGAGCAACCTCAATTCCAGCCGTACACCATTCCAGCGGATGCCCCTGCAAGCTATCCACGAGTGGCTGCGCATCACTCCCCTGGTCATACTTCTTCCACGCACCGCGCGTTTCGCGTAAACCTTCAGCAGAATAAGCCGGCAGTTCTATAAGAAACTGCGTATAGAGCTTGGAAAAACTCTCGGTTGCCAAAAGTTGCTGAAAAGCACTGTCCTTAAGCTTAGTGCTGGTATTTTCTGGCAGTTCTCGATCTTGTTTTGGAATGCCAACTTGGGCTGCTTTGGCTTCGATCGCCGAGAGCGTGAGAGCGAGGGCGCGTGGATTGAGGGGTGGAAAAGGCGCCACCGTATCTTCCGTGCGGCGAGCAAACCGAGCTGTTTCGCGACCTTCCTCGTCAATCTTTTTCTCGAACTTGCCCATTTTTGTAGCACTCGTAAACGCCCAATATTTGAGCCACATCGGGTAGGTTGCGTCCTCGCTCGATAGGTAATCCACCCAACGATCCAAACTTTCTTCTTGGCCGGCAATAATCTCGCGCGCTTTTTCATGGCGATACTGGTCGGTTATTGGGATGTCTCCATAGCCCATATTGCGCGCAATCCGTGCCTCCAGCTGGTAGGCGGCTTCTGGAATCGTGTCTTCTGAGATCACATAGCGTTTGTGATAACTATTTTTTATACGTTCGAGCACCCGCGGGTCGTCTCGATGACCTTCGTGGGTCCGCCTAAGAACCGCCATCCAGTCCTCAATTTTTTCGGCCGGTTTCGTATGTACCTCAGAACCGAGCCCATGATGAGGTTCGTAAGTTTCCGGCTTTTCATCATTTACGCGAAATTCTCGTGGCTCGTGTTCAGTACCAACAATATAATCTTCGTCATGCTGGGTGCGAGCTCGACGCATTTGTTCTAATTCTACGGCTGTGGAACGATGAAGGTTACTGTCCTGCTTGTGCAGAAACTGCTCACCGTGTCGAGGCTGAGGGGCAGATACCATAAGCATATTGTATCATCAGGATTAGAAAAATTACCTCACTTCTTATGAGCGGGGGTTTTGTGATTTAACCCTCTACCTCAATGTCTTTTTCGTGCAAGAGCGTCGGCAAAAGACCAATTGCTTGCTCGTGCGTGAGTGTATGGCCGGCGAGCAGCTCTATGCCGGCAACCACGCCTATCTTTGTTTTATCTAAAACCAGCTTTTTTACACCCGTGCGACAATCGGTGAAGTTTACCTCCTGCCACTCACAGGCGAGAAACTGACAGGAGAGAAACTCGGAACCACTGAAATCTACCTTATCGAAGATGCAGTTCTGAAATA